>CAJFPI010000020.1 GCA_904398675.1 uncultured Oscillospiraceae bacterium | reverse complement strand
ATGCGGCGGATCCACCAGCCGTAGCCGTCGGCGCGCATGCGCTCGTAGTCGTACAGGGGGTTCCCCCACAGCTGCCCGTCGGCGCAGAAGTAGTCCGGCGGCACGCCAGAGACCTCCACCGGCCGGTTCTCGCTGTCCAGCTGGAAAAACTGGGGCTCGGACCAGACGTCCGCGCTGTCCAGGGCCACATAGATGGGCACATCGCCGATGAGCCGGATGCCAAGGCCGTTGATGTAGGCCTTCAGCGCCGTCCACTGCCGGAAAAAGAGATATTGCAGATAGGTAAAAAACCGGATGTCGTCCGCCAGCAGCGCCTCATACCGCGCCACCGCCTCCGGCTCCCGCAGGCGGATGGCCCGGTCCGGCCAGTCGATCCAGCTCTTCATGCCGAAGTGGCGCTTGAGGGCCATAAAGAGGGCGTAGTCGTGAAGCCAGGGCCGCTCCTGGACGAAGAGGTCCACCGCCTCCAGGTCCCGGACCCAGCCGTTCTGGTAGGCCCTGTAGAGCACGGAAAACCGGCTTTGGTAAATCGCCCCATAGTCCACCTGCTCCGGGTCGTCCCCCCAGGAGACAGCCTCCAGCTCCGCCCGGTTTAAAAGGCCGTCCTCCGCCAGCATCTCCAAATCAATAAAGTATGGGTTTCCGGCAAAGGAAGAAAAGCTCTGGTAGGGGCTGTCGCCGTAGCTGGTGGGGCCCAGAGGCAGCACCTGCCAGTAGCGCTGCCCCGCCGCCTTCAGCCGGTCGGCAAAGCGATAGGCCTCCCGCCCCAGCGTCCCGATCCCATAGGGGGAGGGGAGGGAGGAGATATGCAGTAAAATTCCGCTGCCGCGTCTCATGATCATATTTCCCGCCTTCCTGATATTCCACACGCCGCCCGCAGGCAGCTTGTTTCATCATACCAATCCCGCCGTTTCTTGTCAATGTCCGCGCCGTTTTCCGGCGCCGGGCGGCATTTGTTAAGTTATCGTGAATGTTTTTCCAAATCCGTTGCCCTTGGGTGCGGCGTATCGTATAATAATGTCCGCTGAATAAACTGAAAATCGGCTTATTCACAGGGCAGCAGCCGGAATTTCTGGATAAAGGAAGGGATGTCCCTTGCCGAACAACCAACCCAGCCGGGAGCGGCGGCGCAAGCTGCTGGCTGCCGGTGCTCTGGTGATTTTTATTGTACTGATGGCGGCCGTGGCCTGGTTCATCGGCCGGCCCATGATTCGTTTTGTGGAGGAGCCGGACCTGTTCCGGGCCTGGGTGGACAGCCACGGCGTCTGGGGCCGGCTGGCGTTTATCGGGATGACAGTGCTGCAGATCGTGGTAGCTTTCATTCCCGGCGAGCCGCTGGAGATCGGCGCGGGCTACGCCTTTGGATTCTGGGAGGGGACCTTCCTCTGCCTTGTCAGCATCCTTGTGGGCAGCGCCCTGGTGTTCCTCCTGGTGCGCCGGTTCGGCATGCTGCTGGTGGAGGTGTTCTTTTCCCGGGAAAAGATCCAGTCCCTGAAGTTTCTTCACCACAGTCCCCGGCGGGACATGCTCATTTTCCTGATCCTCTTCATCCCCGGCACGCCAAAGGACCTGCTCAGCTATGTGGCGGGGCTGACGGACATCAGGCTCTCCAAGTGGCTCCTGATCGCCACCGTGGCCCGGATCCCCTCCGTGATCACCTCCACCGCAGGCGGCAGCCTCATGGGGGAGCAGAACTATCTCTTTGCCATCCTGGTCTTTGCCGGGACGCTGGCCGTCAGCGGCCTGGGCGTTTTGATCTACCGGCAGATCAGCAGGCACAAAAAGGCGTGAAGGCCGTCTGCCGCGGGCAGGCGGCCTTCCTTCTGCCACAAAGGGGCCGCGCGAAAGTTTTTATTGACGGATGTTCAATATCGTGATATTCTTTTGGTGAGGTGAGGAAGATGCGCGTATCCAAGGCCCCGGAGGTGCGGCGGCAGGAGCTGCTGGACACGGCCATGGCTGTTTTTGCCGAGAAGGGCTATGAGACCACCACCATGCGGGATATTGCCAGAGCTGCCGGCGTGGCCGCCGGCCTGTGCTACCACTATTTTCAGAACAAGGAGACTCTCTACCGCGCGGCGGTAGAGCAGTATGCCGCCCGGTGCGCCGCCCCCTTTCTCGCCGTCTTTCGCAGGACGGACCTCCCCCTCCCCCAGGCCATGGAGCAGGCGGAGGCCGCCTGGCGGGAAACGCTGGAGGCGTATCCTTACCGGGATTATTTCCACCGCTCCGGCAGCGAGATCTTCCATCAGCAGCTGAATTTCTATCTGATTCAGGAGCTGCTGCCTGCCCTCACCGCCTACCTCTCCCGCCGCAAGGAGCTGGGGGAGATTCAGATTGGAGATCCCGGCGCTGCCGCCCTCTTCCTGCTCCACGGGCAGACAGCTCTGGCGGAGGCCCCGGAGCTGACGCCGGAGCAGCGGCTGCAGGAGTGCAAATTATTAGTGGGAAAGATACTGCAATAGCCTCCGCCCATCGGGCGGAGGTCTCTCCGGCAGTTTTATTGAACAAGCGTCAATCAAAAAGTGAAAGGATATTTGCTATGAACAACAGCACAAGCACAAAGGCAACCACCATCGCCTATTTTGACCGTACCGCCGCCGGCTACGATGCCAGCCACGACGGCAGGTTTGTCCGTCCCATGTACCGGGCTGTTCTGGAGGAAACCCTGTCCGTCCCCTGGACGGATCTGCTGGATGTGGGCTGCGGCAACGGCAACCTCCTGGCGGCACTGATGGAACAATATCCGGACAGACGGTGCCAGGGCGTGGACCTCTCCCCCAACATGGTGGAGGAGGCCCGGCGCCGCCTGGGACCGGAAAGCTCCATCCAGATGGGGGACGCTGAGCAGCTGCCCTATGGAGACGCCTCCTTTGACCTCCTCATCTGCAACGCTGTCTTTCACCACTGCACCGCCCCGGAAACCGCCCTCTCCGAGATAGGGCGGGTACTGCGGCCCGGCGGCTCCCTGGTGCTGGGAGATCCCACCGTTCCTACCGCCCTTCTGCGGCGGCTGATGAACTGGGGGCTCTCCTGGGGGAACAGCGGCGACGCCCACCTCTACGGAAAACGTGAAATCACCGCCCTTCTGGCGTGTCAGGGCTTTGCGGTGCGCCGGTGGCGGCGGGTCAACTATAAAAGCTTTGTCCTGCGGGCGGAGAAAAAGAGCGGGCGCTAGGCCCGCTCCCCGTTCTCCCCCTTTCTCCGGGCCGCCAGGGCGTCCCACAGGAAACAGGCGGCCGCCGCCAGCACCGTGGACAGGGTGCTGATCCAGCCCTCCGCCAGAACCGCCGGCTCCCGGAGCAGCCAGGCGCACACTGCCTGGATGGCCCAGGCCAGGGGCAGCGTCAGGAGGAGGGCAATCCCTGTCGTCCTGCGTTTCCTTCCCCGGAGCCGCGGTGCCAGACGCAGAAGGAGGCGAAGGACCGCCCACAGCCACAAAAGAGACAGCAGGGCAATGCAGCCCCCCAGCCAAAACACCATGGGCTGCCGGAGAATCAGGCTCAATCCGCCCAGATAGGGCAGGATCCCGGCGCTGGCCGCCAGGAGAAGTTTCCGCATGACCTGCTTTTCCGCCCGGAGCAGGGGCAGCGCCATCCCCAAAGCATAGAGCAGGGAAATGAGGACGATCCAGGACCAGGAAAGATGCCCCGCCGTGCAGTAGTCGCAGAGCAGGCAGACGGCGGCGGCCAGCAGAAATGCGGCGGATAGGATCAGGAAAATCACCCGCTTGGCCTGCTGCACCCGCTCCAGGAGGCTCTTGCCGGAGTAGAGCAGGGCCGACCGGACCGCCTGCTCCTCCGCCTCGCTGGCCTGCCGCTCCCCCCTTAGCAGCTCGCTGGCCGTGATCCCCAGCGCGTCGGACAGCGGCAGCAGCAGGGCCACGTCCGGGCAGCTGAGATTCCTCTCCCACTTGCTGACCGCTTTATCGGTAACGCCCAGCTGGGCCGCGAGATCCTTCTGGGTCATATGGCGCTCCCTGCGCAGCCGGGCGATGAGCTCCCCCATCTGATGGGACTGGTTCTGTTCCATAGTCGTCTCCCCTGTTCTCTGTTGAGATAGGCTCAGTATACCCCCGCCCCTTCCCTCCTGGCAACCGACTATCGGTAGAATCTACCGTTTCAGGCGGCTCCGCCCGCAAAAATCCCGCCTTTGAAGTCTTTTACACCCAGCGCAGGCACGCCGCGAAAAATCCGGGCTGTCCCGCTCCCCGCAGCGGAAATCACCACATGGCAGGTACGAATCCAGGTGTATCTGCCATGTTTTTTTGTCATATCAGTTGATCTGCTGTTGACGCCCGTCGGATCTCATCTCTGCAGAGAAAACTGCATAACCTCCGCGCACACAAGCGGAAGCCCCTGCATTCTACAATTTTTATACGATTTATCTGTTGAAAATCTGGACATATTGCGCTATGATTAGCAATGTCGTTTTTTGAAAAGGGCTGGACAGCGCATAAACCAGCCCCAGTATCTATTAGATATTTGAAATCATATGTGAATTTTATTCATATATGGATGCGGTATACCGCACACTTCGGTACTTTACAATCTGGGGGAATCTATTGTGAAAATTACTGACGTAAAGATCGAAAAGTTTTCCGCCCCGCTGGCGGAGCCCTTCCGGGTGGCCTTCGGCGTCATCGAGGACTCCGACAGCTGGACGGTGAAGATCACCACCGACGAGGGGATCTACGGCCTTGGCTCCGCGGCGCCGCTGGGGTTTGTCACCGGCGAGACGCTGGACACCTGCTATCTGGTGATGCAGGACTTCGCCAAGGCCTTTATCGGCTTTGATCCCATGGACATTGCCGGCGCCCACAAGCTGATGGACAGCATGATCTACGGCAACGGCTCGGCCAAGTGTGCCTTTGACCTGGCTCTCTATGATATCATCGGCAAGAAAAAGGAGCTGCCGGTGTGGCGCCTTCTGGGCGGAACGGACCCGGTGGTCCACAACGACATCACCATCGGCATCGACACCCCGGAGAAGATGCAGGCCGCGGCGGAAAAGTTTGTATTCCAGAAGGGCTTTGACATTCTCAAGGTCAAGATCGGCATTCATCTGGACGACGATATCCGCGCCCTCTCCCTGATCCGCCAGTCCGTGGGCAGGGATGTGCGCATCCGCGTGGACGCCAACCAGGGCTACACCGTGGAGACGGCGCTCCAGGCTCTCCGGGAGTTTGACAAGCTGGGGATCGACGCGGCGGAGCAGTGCCTGCCCTGGTGGGACTTTGAGGGGGCGGCCCAGCTCAAGCGGGAGAACAAGACCGGCGTCAAGCTGATGCTGGACGAGTCCATCCACAACATCTATGACGCCCGGCGGGCGGCCAAGCTGGACTGCGCCGACTTTTACAATATCAAGCTCATGAAATGCGGCGGCCTGTACTACGGCGCCCAGATCGCGGACATCGCCGAGGAGGCAGGCGTAGGGTGCATGGTGGGCTGCATGCAGGAGAACAAGATCAGCATTGCCGCCGGCGTCAGCCTGGTGGCGGCGAAAAAGGCCATCGTGGAGGCCGACTGCGACAGCTTTATGTTCTACAAGGGGGATGACGACGGCATTCCCGGCGGCTTTACCCGGGAGGGCGGCATGTTCCGCCTGCTGGAAAAGCCCGGCCTCGGCATCGACATGGATATCTGACTGGAAGGGGAGCGCGCAACATGGAAAACATCAAAGCCTGCATTGAAAAAGAACTGAAGGCCTGGGACCAGCCCTCCATGGCCCTTGGCATTGTGAAGGACGGCAAGGTTGTCGTGGCAGACGGCTTTGGCTGCGCCAATCTGGAGAAGGAGCAGGCGTCCAACGCCGACACCCTCTACCAGATCGGCAGCTGCTCCAAGGCCTTTACCGCCACCGCCGCCGCGCTGCTGGTGGACCAGGGAAAGCTGGAGTGGGACCGCCCTGTCCACGACTATCTGCCCTGGATCAAGTTCTCTGATCCCTATGTCACCGCCCACGCCACCACCCGGGACCTGCTGTGCCACCGGACGGGGCTGCCCCGGCACGACGCCTATTGGATCGACGGCCCCGTGACCCGCCGGGAGATGGCGGAAAACCTCCGCAACATGCAGCCCGGCTGGCCCTTCCGCACCCACTGGTGCTATCAGAACACCTGCTATGTGGCGGTGGGGATGCTCATTGAGGAGCTCAGCGGCATGACCTGGGAGGAGTTTGTCCGGCAGAATCTGCTGATCCCTCTGGGGATGGACCGCACCACCTTCTATGTGGACGCCATCTCCGCCGATCCCAACCACGCCGACCCCTATGACCGCCCTCTGCCCGCGGACCTGCAGGGCATCCGGCCCATCCCCTTCCTCAAGAGCGACCGGGAGGACATGGCCAAGGGGATCGGCGCGCCCTATGGCCCCGCCGGCTCCATCATGTCCACCGTAAACGATATGTGCAGGTGGGTCCAGTTCCACCTGAACAACGGCAAGGTGGGGGACAGGCAGCTGATCTCCGAGGAGAATATGAAGGAGCTCCACAAGCCCAACATGCTGATGGACGCCCCGCTGCTGATGGCCTGTCCGGAGATCGACTTCCCCGCCTACGGCATGGGCTGGTTTGTAGAGACCTTCCGGGGACATGTGATGGTGGAGCACGGAGGAAACATCAACGGCTTTTCCGCTCTTGTCACCATGGTGCCCGACCTCAATCTGGGGGTGGTGTGCCTGGTGAACTTCAACGACTCCTTCCACACCTACGCCGCCACCTACGAGATCATCGACCACTATCTGGGCGTCCAGGGCGGCGACTGGAATGAAAAGCTGCGGAAATTTATCGCAGAGACCTTCCGGGCCCAGCTGGACGGCATCAAGGCCATGAACGGCCCGCAGGTGGAGGGGACCCAGCCCTCCCACGCCCTGGCGGACTATGCGGGGACCTACCGCAACGCCTGCTACGGCGATATCGTCATCTCCCTCCACGACGACGGCCTCCACTTCCTCTACAACAAGCAGGAGAGCCCCGCTCCCCACTACCACTACGACACCTTCCTGATCCAGAACCCTCACGCCCTCTTCAACGGCATGGCCTTCCAGTTTGAGACCGCCCGCAGCGGCGCGGTGGAGGCAATCCGGTTCGGCATCGCCCTGGATCCGGCTGTGAAGGACGAGGTGTTCCGGAAGGTCGAGGCGTGATGTGCGCCCCTGACATTAAGGCGCTGACCGGCCAGGCGGAGGCGCAGCGCCAAACGTGGGATGTCCCCGCGCTGATGCTGGGCATCTGGCAGGATGGGGAAACCCTCTTCTCCGGCGGTTTCGGCCTGCGGGACGGCAAAAGCCTCCCCGCCGACGGGGAGACCCTGTTTCAGATCGGCAGCTGCACCAAGGCCTTCACCGCCGCTGCCGCGGAGATTTTGGCGGAGCGGGGGCTTTTGGACCTGGACGCGCCGATTGTGCAGTATCTGCCGGAGTTTGACCTGATGGACCGGTATGCCGCCGCCCATGTGACCGCCCGGGATCTGCTGTGCCACCGCAGCGGTCTCCCCCGCCATGAGTACGCCTGGTACGGCACGGACTTCACACGGGAGCAGCTGGTCTATAACCTCCGGTATCTGGAGCCGAATCTGGAGCTGCGCAGCAGCTACCAATATAACAACCTGGGATTTGTGGCGGTGGGCTGTCTCTTGGAGCGGCTGACCGGGAAAACCTGGGAGGAGCTGATCCGGCAGGAGCTGCTGGAGCCCCTGGGGATGGCCCGGACCGCCATGTTCCTGGACGAGGCCCTGGCCGATCCCAACCACGCCCTGCCCTTTGACCGCCCGGTGCTCTACGGAGCATCCGGCTGCAAGGCGATCCCCTTCCACCGCACTGCGGTGGAGGACCGCGCCAATGGGGTAGGCGCCCCCTTTGGCCCCGCCGGGTCCATCTTCTCCTGTGTGGAGGACATGCTCCGCTGGGCCGCCTTCCAGCTGGGAGACGGCGCCGCCGGCGGGCGGCAGCTCCTGTGCCGGGAGCGGCTGGAGGAGATGCACCGGCCCCAGATGATTGTCGGCGCCGGCTCTGCGGCCTATCCGGGGCGCGGCACCTGTTTCTATGGCCTGGGCTGGCAGAGCCGCATGTACCGGGGGATAAAGGTCCTCCACCACAGCGGCGGCATTGACGGGTTCACCACGGCCTTCTATCTGGCGCCGTCTCTGCACCTGGCGGTGGTGGCCAATGTGAACATGAACACCTGCTTTCTGGCAGAGGCCGCTGCCTGCGCTGTGCTGGACCAGGCCCTGGGCGTCTCCGGGGACAGCTATGGCTGGTACCGGCAGTATAACCAGGACATGTTCCAGTCGCTCCGGGACTATGCCGCCGCCCAGCGGGGGACGCCGGTCAGCGGCACCGCCCCCTCCCATCCGGAGGCGGACTTTACCGGGCGGTACCGCGCGGCGGGATACAACGACCTTGTGATCTCCCGGGACGGGGAGGGGCTTGTCCTGGATTTCAACGGCTTTCACTCCTCCCTCTCCCATTTCCACTACGACATCTATCAGCTGGAGGGCTACATTGGGGAGCTGCCCCCGGGCCTGACGCTGCAATTTTTCTATGACACCACGGGGGCTGTCTCCCGCCTGGAGATCCCCCTGGTGGCGGACCCGGGCGTAAAGCCCATCTGTTTTCGAAAGGTTTGATTCCTATGGCGTTTGAAAAAACGGCGTTCCTCTCCCAGGTGGAGAAGGAACTGGAGCGGTGGGAGGTCCCCTCCGCCTCCATCTGTGTGGTCCGGGGGGACGAGGTCCTTCTGGCCGGCGGCGTTGGACAGCGGGACGGCGGCAGTCTCCCGTCGGACGGGGATACCCTGTACCAGATCGCCAGCTGCTCCAAGGCGTTTACCGCCACGGCGGCGGCAATCCTCGCCACGGAGGGCAGGCTGGACTTTGACGCGCCGGTGGCGGAGTATCTGCCCGCCTTCCGGATGCACGATCCCTATGCCTCCACCCATCTTACGGTACGGGACTTCCTCTCCCACCGCAGCGGCCTTCCCCGCCACGAATACGCCTGGTACGGCACCGGATTCTCCCGGGAGGAGCTGATGGCAAACCTGCGCTATCTGCCCCTCAGCGCTCCCATCCGCTATACCTTCCAGTACAGCAACTTCAATTACCTGATCGCCGGCTGCCTGATCGAGGCGGTCAGCGGGATGACCATAGAGGAATTTCTGCGCCGGCGGATCTTCCTGCCCCTGGGAATGGAGCGCACCGTGGCCTTCTCCGAAGAGATGCGGAGGGATCCCAACCACGCTCTCCCCTTTGACCGGGACATCCCCTATACCACCAGGGGCCTCCGGCCCATCCCCTTCTATGCCTCCCCGGCGGAAAAGCCCGGGGTTGGGGATCCCACCGCGGCGGCGGGCTGTGTCATCTCCTGCGCCAGGGATATGGCAAAATGGCTCCAGTTCAACCTGAGCCGCGGCCGCGTGGGTGGAAAGCAGCTGGTGCGGGAGGATCTGATGGACCTGCTGTACACGCCCCATATCGACACCGGCAGCGGCGGCGCCTACGCGCCGGAGCGCTCCATGTCCGCCTACGGGCTGGGCTGGTCTGTCTACAGCTACCGGGGGCGGAAAATGGTGGAGCACGGAGGAAACATCAACGGCTTTTCCTCCTCCACGGCTCTGTTCCCGGAGGAGGGCATCGGCATTTTCGCCAGCGTCAACATGAATACGGCGCTGCTGGCCGACGCTATTGTCCACGACGCGGCGGACCGTCTCCTTGACAGCCCCGAGGGGAACTGGCATGCGCGGCTGCGGCAGGAGAACGAAACGCTGTTTCAGTCGGTGAAGGCGCTCTACGCCTCCTTCGGCGGCGAGGCCGTGCCGGGAACGGCGCCCTCCCATCCTCTGGAAGAGTATGCCGGGGACTACGAGGCGCCGGGCTACCGCCGGTTCCGGATCCTCTGTGAAGACGGAAAGCTGCGGATGGATTTCAACACCTTCACATCCGGCCTGCGCCATCTCCACTATGATTCCTTCGCAACGGAGGAGGGCATCGGCGAGCTGCCGCCGGGGCTGGTCCTCACCTTTGGCGCCGACGCCAAGGGGCGGATCCGGACGCTGTCCGCGGTGCTGGGCAGCGAAAAGGGCCTGGCTCCCATTGTATTTCAAAAATAGAGCGCTTTCAGCGAGGAGTGTAGCATATGACAGACGAGAAATTTTTTGAAACCTTCCGCCAGCGCGCCGAGGAAGGGCTGCGGCTGTGGGAGAGCCCGTCGGTGGCGGTGGGCGTCGTCAAGGACGGCAAGGTGGTGCTCTGCGAGGGCTTTGGCCGGCGGGATGTGGAGAAGGACCTCCCCGCCACAGGGAGAACCCTCTATCAGATCGGCAGCTGCTCCAAGGCCTTTACCTCCGCCCTTGTGGCGATCCTGGTGGACCAGGGCAAGCTGGACTGGGACGCCCCCATCACCCGCTATGTGCCAGACATCCGTTTCTATGACGACTTCACCACGGAGACCGTGACGCTGCGGGATCTCCTGAGCCACCGCACCGGCATGCCCCGCCACGAGTATGCCTGGTACGGCACGGACTTCAACAAGGAGCAGCTGGTGCACAACCTCCGGTATCTGGAGCCCAACCAGCCCATCCGCAGCGTGTTCCAGTACAACAACCAGTGCTTTATCCTGGCCGGCTACATTGTGGAGCAGGTGACGGGCAAGAGCTATGAGCAGTGCCTCCAGGAGTATCTCTTCGATCCGCTGGGCATGGGCCGCAGCAACGCGTTTATCGATGACATCGAGGGGGACGCCGACCACGCCGCCCCCTATGACCGCACCGATCCCAATGACAGCGTTCACGGCATGCGGCTTATCCCCTTCTACCGGACGCCGGTGGAGGACAAGGCCAGGGGGATCGGCGCGCCGCTGGGGCCCGCCGGCTCCATCAACTCCTGCGCGGAGGACATGCTCAAGTGGGTGCAGCTGCATCTCAGCAACGGCGCCTGGGAGGGGCGGCAGCTTATCAGCGAGGACGCCATGGCCCAGATGCACCGGCCCAGCATGCTCCTGAACGCGCCCCTTGACATGCCGATGCCGGAGACCACCTTCTGGTGCTATGGCCTGGGGTGGTTTATGGAGATGTTCCGGGGCCGCAAGATCATCCACCACGGCGGAAACATCAACGGTTTCTCCGGTTTCACCTGCTTTGTGCCGGATCTAAACCTGGGCGTGGTGGCTTACACCAACATGAACGGCAGCTATCTCCACTATGCCCTGGGACGGGAGATCATCGACCACTACCTGGGCGTGGAGGACGGCAACTGGGTGCAGCGCTACCACGACTTTGTGGCCGAGCGCAGCGGCGCCATGCCCAAGCTCCTGCTGCGCTTTACCGGCGAGCAGGTCAGCGGCACCTCCCTCTCCCACCCGCTGGCCGACTATACCGGCGTCTTCCGCCGGGACGGCTACACGCCGGTAAAAGTAACGGAGGAAAACGGGGCGCTCTTCCTCTCCTTTATCAACGCCAGGGTAAAAATGCGCCACTTCCACTATGACACCTTTGTGCTGGACGGGATCCTGGGGGAGCTGCCTGCCGGCATCCCCGTCCACTTCCGCACCGCGGAGGTCGGCGGACAGATCGACGCGCTCTCCATGCCCCTTGTCACAGAGGAGAAGGGGGAACTGGTCCGGTTTATCAAGGAAGTCTCACACGAGGAGCGGTAAACAATGGCCCATTATATTGCAAAACGCCTGCTATATCTGATCCCCATGCTGTTTTGCGTGGTGCTGATGGTCTTTCTCATCATGTCTCTGACGCCGGGGGACCCGGCCACCAACGTGCTGCCCCTGACCACCCCCCAGGAGGTCAAGGACGCCTATAATGAGAGCGTGGGGTTCACAGGGAGCCTGTGGGACCGGTTCTGGAATTACCTCGGGGGGCTGTTCTCCGGCAACGTGCTGTCCTACTCCACAGGAGAGAATATCTTTGAGGAGCTGCAGATCCGCTTTCCGCTGACGCTCTCCTTCGGGACGGTGGCCTTCTGCATCTCGGCGGTCATCGGCGTGGCCCTGGGGATTCTCAGCGCCATCAGGCAGTACTCCTTTTTGGACACCACAGTGACCATCTTCGCCGTGCTTTTCGCCTCCATCCCCTCCTTCTTTGTGGCGGTGCTGATGATTTTGCTCTTCTCCGTCCACTGGGGCATGCTGCCCTCCTTTGGCATCGGGAGCCTTCAGCATTACATCATGCCGGTGACGACCCTGGTGCTGGCCAACATCCCCCTCCTCAGCCGCATGACCCGCTCAGCCATGCTGGACGCCATGAGCCAGGACTACATCCGCACCGCCCGGGCCAAGGGCTGCAGCGAGAAACGGGTGATCTGGAAGCACGCGCTGAAAAACGCCAGCCTTCCCATCATCACCCTGCTCCTCAGCGGCCTTGCCACTACGCTGGGCGGTTCGGTGGTGGTGGAGCAGATCTTTACCATCCCCGGCGTTGGGATGTACCTCCTCAGCGCGGTGACGGAGAAAAATGTGCCGGTGGTGATGACCTGCGCGCTGCTGCTGTCCTTTATCTTCATGCTGGCCATGGTGGTGCTGGACATCTGCTATGCGCTGATCGACCCCAAAATTGGAGCAAGGTATAAGAAATGAAGGATCAAAAACAGTTTAAAAAGATGGTGCACAGCTCCCGGGACAGTCTCTTTGCCGATGTGGTCAAGCGGTATATGCGGAATCCCGCCGCCGTTATCGGAGCGGTTTTGCTGCTGGTGGTCCTGTTTGTCTGTCTCTTTGTCAGTCTTCTGATCCCTGAAGAAATGGTGACAGCCTATGACAGCGCAGCACGCCTGACTCCGCCCAGCGCACAGCACTGGTTCGGAACCGACAACCTGGGCCGGGATATTTTTACCCGGGTGCTGTACGGCGCCAGGATCACGGTTGGCATCGGCGTGGGCGCCACGCTGACCTCCCTCGTGATCGGCGCGGCCATCGCCTCGGTATGCGCTCTCTTCAAAAAGGCGGATCTGGTGATCATGCGCGTCATCGACATCGTCACCTGCATCCCCTCCATCCTGCTGGCCCTTGTGCTGCTGGCGATCATGGGCGGCAGCGTCTTCAACATGATGGTGACGCTGACCATCGTATCCGTTCCCGGGTTCGCCCTGCGCATCCGCGCCGTGGTGCTGGGGGTGGTGGATCAGGACTACATCCACGCCGCCAGGGTCAGCGGCACAACGCCGGTCAAGCTGGTGCTGCGGCACATCCTTCCCAACGCCATCGACCCCATCATTGTGGACGCCACCATGACCATCTCCAGCATGATGCTCTCCGCGGCGGGGCTGTCCTTTATCGGCGTCGGGGTGGCGCCGCCGGCGCCGGAGTGGGGCGCCATGCTCAACTACGCCCAGCAGTATTTCCAGGCGGCGCCCTACATGGCGCTGTTCCCCGGCGCGGCCATCGCCCTGACGGCGCTCTCCATCAACCTGGTGGGGGACGGCCTGCGGGATGCGCTGGACCCCAAGACGGATCATTAGGAGGCGCTTATGGATCATAGAGAACCCCTTCTGGAGGTCGCCGACCTGTCGGTGGATTTCCGGATGGACCGGCGGACGCTGCTGCACGCGGTGCGCCATGTATCCTTTCAGGTTCACCCCGGTGAAACCCTGGGGATCGTGGGAGAGAGCGGCTGCGGCAAGAGTGTCACCTGCATGTCCATCCTCCGGCTGAATCCCGAGCGCCGCACCCGCTACCCA
The DNA here is from genome assembly GCA_904398675.1 of uncultured Oscillospiraceae bacterium. Classification (GTDB taxonomy): domain Bacteria; phylum Bacillota; class Clostridia; order Oscillospirales; family Oscillospiraceae; genus CAJFPI01. The sequence continues at coordinate 4,413 of CAJFPI010000020.1, read as the reverse complement.
ACGGGCAGGATCCTCTTTGAGGGACAGGATCTGATGCAGATGTCCCCCAAGCAGCTCAGCGCCATCCGGGGCAGCGAGATATCCATGGTGTTCCAGGAGCCCATGACCGCCATGAACCCGCTTTTCACCATTGGAGACCAGATGATGGAGGTCCTCCACATCCACAACCGGAAAATGGAGAAGAGCGCAGCCTACGAGGCCTGTCTGGATGCGATCCGAAAGGTGAAGATCCCAAACCCCGAGCGGATCATGAAGTCCTACCCCTTCACGCTCAGCGGAGGCATGCGCCAGCGGGTCATGATCGCCATGGCCATGGTGGCAAAGCCAAAGCTCCTGGTCTGCGACGAGCCCACCACCGCCCTGGATGTGACCATCCAGGCACAGGTGCTGGATCTGATGAACCAGCTCAAGCAGGAGGCAGGCACCGCCATCATCTTCATCACACACGACCTGGGCGTGATCAGTGAGATGGCAGACCGGGTGCTGATCATGTACGGCGGGCGCATCTGTGAGGAGGCCGCGGTGGACGAGCTGTTCACCCGCCCCAGGCACCCCTATACAACAGGGCTGATCCAGTCCCACCCGGGTCCCGACTATCAGGGCAAGCGGCTGAGGATGATCCCGGGCAGCGTCCCCACGCTGAAGGATATGCCGGAGGGCTGCCCCTTCAACAACCGCTGCCAGTACGCCACAGAGGCGTGCAGCGCGGCATTCCCGGAATTTGAAACCGTATCGGCCGGCCATACGGTGGCCTGCCACCACTGGAAAACCACACCGAAGGACGAATGATGGTGGATACCATGGAAAAGGAATACAAAGAAAATCACGATTTCCTGGAGGCGGAGGGGCTGACCATGCACTTCCCCGCCAAGCGGGATTCCCTGGGCCGGCCGGTCAGCTGGATCCACGCCGCGGACGACGTGTCCTTCCGCGTGCCGAAGGGGAAGACCCTGGGCGTTGTGGGAGAGAGCGGCTGCGGCAAATCCACGGTGGGAAAGATGCTTTTGAACATCTACCGCCCCACCAGCGGAAAGATCTATTATGAGGGAACAGAGCTCACCGGCCTTGCGCCCCGTGAGCGGCGCCCCTATGTCAAGCGGATGCAGCTGGTGTGGCAGGACCCCTACTCCTCCCTGGACCCCCGCCTGCGGGCAGGGGATATCATCGCGGAGGGCATCGACAACTTCCATCTGGCCGCCAGCGCCGCCCAGCGGCGGGAGCGGGTGGAACAGCTGATGACCATGTGCGGCCTCTATCCCGAGCAGGCGGGAAACTATCCCCACCAGTTCTCCGGCGGCCAGCGCCAGCGCATCTGCATCGCCCGGGCCCTGGCCACCGACCCGGAATTCATTGTCTGCGACGAGGCGGTGTCCGCTCTGGATGTGTCTATCCAGGCCCAGATCATCAATCTTTTGAAGGATCTGCAGGACGAGTTGTCCCTGACCTACCTCTTCATCTCCCACGACCTGAACATCGTCCACTTTATCAGCGACGAGATCATCGTCATGTATCTGGGGCAGATCGTGGAGCGGGGGACCATGGAAAAGGTGTATCAGAACCGGGCCCATCCCTATACCAAGGCTCTGTTCTCCGCCACACCCGCCTTTACCGCAGCAGAGAAACAGCACAAAACCCGGATCATCCTGGAGGGGGACGTACCCTCCCCGGTGGACCCGCCCAAGGGCTGCCGGTTCCGAAGCCGCTGCCCCTATGCAGAGAGACGCTGCGAGGAGGAGCCGCAGTGGCACGAGGTGGAAAGCGGCCATTTTGTGAAGTGCCGCCTCTTTGATTAGGACATCACTGCGCCCCAGGGCGCTTTGATTGGCCCGCCCGCTGTCAAAGCCGGCGGAGCGGGGAGAACGAGAATACTGGAAGAAAGGTGAAACACATGAGAAAAACAAAAGCTCTTGCCGCTGTTATGCTGGCTGTAGCGCTGACGGTATCCTGCCTCAGCGGCTGCAGCTCCAGCGCAGGCGGAAACAACAGCGTCGACGGCGGCAGCGCGGCCAACGGGCAGGTCCGCCCAACCACCACCGGCCAGGCGGACAACTCCTTTACGGCTGCTCTGGTGGATCAGATCTCCACCCTGGACCCGCAGCTCTACGCGCGCCAGAGCGAGGATATCGTCATTGCCCAGATCTATGAGTCGCTGTTCTATCTGGACAACGAGGGCAACGACGTCTACCTCCTCATCGACTCCTATACGCAGAACGAGGACGGCTCTGTGGACTTTGTGCTGAAAAGCGATGTGAAGTTCCACTCCGGCGACACTCTGAAGGCGGAGGATGTGGAGTACACCCTCTCCCGCTGCGAGAACTCCACGCTCTGCTCGTCCCTGTATGGCAACATCATCATGACCATCACCGACGACACCCACTTCACCTGGGAATTTCCCAACGCCAGTTTTGAGGATCTGAAGGCCTATATTCAGGCCATGCGGATCGTCAATAAGTCCTACTGCGAGGGTGTGATCAGCGATCCCAACGAGGATCTGGGCCTCAATGTGGACGGCACCGGCGCCTACACCTTTGTCGAGCGGACCAGCAACGGCGACGTCACCCTGGAGCGCTTTGCCGACTATCACGGGGACGCCTCCATTGACACGCTGTATTTCAAGTACCTCACCGGCAGCCAGGAGACCGCCTTTGAGGCCGGGGATCTGGACTATGCCATGTATACCGCCACCAATTTTGAGCGTGTGCAGCAGTACTCCAATGTGACGCCTCAAACCCAGGTGCTCAACAGCGTCTGTTTCGTCATTACCAACTGCACAGAGGGCAGCCCCACCAGTGATCTCCGGGTGCGCCAGGCCATCGCCTACTGCCTGAACCGGGAGGACATCACCGCCATCGGCAGCAGCGGCGCCGGCACAGTGGCCTACAATCTGGCCAACCCCCTGATCCAGCACTATGCCGATGTCTGCGACCACTTTGACCAGAACTATGACACCGCCAACGCCCTTATGACCGAGGCCGGCTACTCCGAGAGCAACCCCCTGGAGCTGACGCTGGTGGTTATGTCCGCCTATCCCGACTGGGTCTCCGCCTGCGAGGTGATGAAGGAGGAGCTGGAGCAGTCCTACTTCACCATCAATATTGAGCAGGTGGCCGACACCTCCCGCTACTTCACCTATGATTTTGACCTGGGTATGATCAGTCTGTCTCTGACCACCCAGTTCAACTCCTATGCCGACCTCTTTGAGGTGGATTCCGGCATCGACCTGGCAGGCATCGACGATCCTGCCATTCTGGATGCCTTTAACGCCATCTCCGACGAGGCAACCACCCAGAATGCCATGAAGGTGGCCACCGAGTCCCTGGCCTATATCCCCCTCTTCTATAACACCACCTTCTTTGCCTATGACAGCAACCTGAATCCCGGCACCTATTCCACCCAGCTGTCTACCTTTATGTACCGGGAGTTTTCCTGGAAATAACGCCATTGCCCTATAAAGAGCCCCCTCCGGCTTGTGAACCGGAGGGGGCTCTTATTTCCATATGAGGACTTGCTGTCAGCCCACTGTTTTTCTTCCGGATTGATAGACCGCCTCCACATGCTCCAGAGCGCTGATATCCTGGAAGGGCCTGCCCGGCACGGCTATGATATCCGCCACATACCCCTCCTGCAAAAGGCCCAGACGGCCGCCAAGCCCCAGGGCCTCCGCCCCGTTCTGTGTGGCGCACTGGATGGCCTGCAGCGGCGTGAGGCCCAGTCGGACCATCCAGGCGCACTCGGCTGCCACAGGGGCCGCCTGGGGGTGGTCGCAGCAGTCTGTATCCGTGCCGCAGGCCACACGGACGCCGGTATCGTAGAGCGCTTTGAAGTTCTTTTCATAGCAGGCGCAGGCCTGGCGCAGGTACTCGATGTTGCTGCGGACCGCCTCGTCCACATAGCCGCCGCCGTCCAGCTGCTCCCGGCTGTAGGCAAAGACATAGATGGTGGGGACCCAGGTCTGGCCGTTCGCCTTCATCTGCAGGCACTGCTCCCGGGTGAGGTGGGTGCCGTGCTCAATGGTGTCGCAGCCGGCGTCTATGCACATCTGGATAGAGGGGCCGTACCCCGCGTGGGCCGCCACCCGGGCGCCGAACCGGTGGGCCTCTTCCACAGCGGCGCTGATCTCCTCCTGGTTCATCTCCTCCCCCCGGTATCCCTCGCTGGTGAGGAGCTTGATGCAGTCGGCCCCCTCCTTGAGGTTTCGGCGGACCGCCCTGCGCACCTCCCAGGGACCATCCACCTCCACGCAGGCCCCGAGCATGGTGCTGCCGTGGCCGCCGGTGATACACAGGCCCATGCCGCTGGTAAAAATCCGCGGCGCCTCCACATACCCCGCCTGCGCCGCTTTTTTCAGCGCCACGCCGATATATCCGGCAGATGCCACATCCCGGATCGTAGTCACGCCGGCCTTCAGCGTAT
>CAJFPI010000019.1 GCA_904398675.1 uncultured Oscillospiraceae bacterium | reverse complement strand
TTGATGGTCAGCATCTTGCTCACGCCGCGCTCCTGCATGGTGACGCCGTAGAGGACGTCGGCCTCCTCCATGGTGCCCCGCCGGTGGGTGATGACAATAAACTGGGTCTTGTCGCTGAGCGTCCGCATATATTTGGCGAACCGGACCACATTGGCCTCGTCCAGGGCCGCCTCAATCTCATCCATCACGCAGAAGGGCGTGGGATGGACCTTCAAAATGGAAAAGTACAGGGCGATGGCCACAAAGGCCTTCTCCCCGCCGGAGAGGAGGGTGATGGTCTTCAGCGCCTTCCCCGGCGGCTGCACCTTGATCTCAATGCCGCAGTTCAGAATATCGTTGGGGTCCTCCAGCTCCAGTGTGGCCTTGCCGCCGCCGAAGAGCTCGGTAAACGTGGTCTGGAAGGACGCGTTGATCAGCGTAAACTGCTGGGCAAAGATGTCCCGCATCTCCCCTGTAATGCTGTCGATCACGCCGATCAGCTCCCGCTTGGCCCGGTCCACATCGTCCCGCTGCTCTGTAAGGTAGGTGTAGCGGGTGTTGACCCGGTCAAATTCCTCAATGGCACCCACATTCACATTGCCCAGCCTGCCGATCTCCCGCTTGAGCTCGCCGATGCGGCGGTTGGCCTTGGCGGTGCTCTCCAGCTCAATGCGCTGCTCCATGGCCGCGGAGTGGCTCAGCTCGTAATGCTCCCACAGCTTATCCAAGAGCTGGCTCTCCTCCATGGCGTTGGCCGCCCTCTTCTGCTCCAGGCGGGAAACCTCCTGCTGCATGGCCAGCACCGTGTCGTTGCAGCTGCGCAGCTCCTTGTCTGCCGCAGTCCGCTCCTGCTCGATGCGGAGCTTTTCCTCCGCCAGGACCTCCAGCTGCTGCCGCAGCTGCTCCCCTTTCTGGCGCAGGGAGGCGATATGGCCCGTCCGGTCCCGGATCTCCTCCTCCGCCTGGCGGCTGGCCGCCTGATAGGAGGCGATCCGCTGCTCCCGGGCAGCCTGGTCCCCGGAGAGATCCCGGCACAGCCGCTCCAAATCCTCCACAGACCGGCTCACCGCCTCCCGCTCCGCAGAGAGGGCGGCAAGACGGCTCCTGCTGTCTGCCACCTGCTCGTGTAAAGACGAGGAAAGCGTCATCAGCTCCGACTGCCCGCTGATCTGCTCGGCAGCCTGGCGGCGCAGCTCCGCGGCCTCCGCCTCTCTCGCTTTTTTCTCCTGCGCCTTTTCCTCCATGCCTGCGGCGGCCTCCGCCGCCCGGCCGCCCAGCGTCTCTTTTTCCGCCTCCAGCGCCGCAAGGCTGTCCTCCAGGGTCTGGAGCACCACGTCAAACTGCCCCTTCTCCCCCCGCAGGCGCAGCACGGCGTCCTCCGCCTGCCGGCGCTGACCCTCTGCCACCTCCAGGGCATATTGGGCTGCGGTCAGCTCCCGGCGGGCCTCCTCCGCGGCCCGGTCCGCCTCCTCCAGGCGCCCCGCCATTTTTTCAAGGCGCCCCTTGAGGCGGCTCAGTTCGTTGGCCCGGGACAAAATCCCCGCGCTGCGGCTGACGCTGCCGCCGGTCATGGAACCGCCCCGGTTGATCACCTGGCCGTCCAGCGTGACGATGCGGAAACGGTTCTGATACTTTCTCGCCATAGCGATGCCGCAGTCCAGGTCCTCCGCCACCACGGTGCGGCCCAGGAGACTGCGGAAGATGTTCTCGTAGGTCTTGTCATAGGTTACAAGCTCCGCGGCGATGCCCACAAAGCCAAATTCCGTCTCCAGCCCCCGCTCCCGCAGCAGATCCCCACGGATGGCGCTGAGGGGCAGGAAGGTGGCCCGGCCGCCGTCCCGCTGCTTGAGGTACTGGATGGCCCGCTTGGCGTCCTCCTCCCGGTCCACCACGATGTTCTGCATCCCGGCCCCCAGGGCAATCTCCATGGCCACGGCATAGCGGTCATCGGTGCGGATGAGGCTGGCGATGGGGCCGTGGACGCCCTGCAGGGTGTGCTTCTCCGCGGCCTGCATCACAAGGCGCACCGCCTTGTGGAACCCCTCGTACTCCTTTTCCATCTCCTCCAGCAGCGCCGCCCGGTTCTGCATGGCGCTGTGGTCCATGGTCAGCTGCAGTTTCTGCTCCGCCGCCTCGCTGTCCCGCTTTTTCAGCGCCTCCAGTTTCAGCGTGTGGCCCTTGATCACATTGGCGGCGGACTGGGCCGCCTCCTCTGCGTTCTCCAGGCTGCGGCGGCAGGCGCTGCGCTGGGCGGTCTTCTCCTCCACCTGCCGGCGGGCATCCGCCATCTCCTCCTCCAGGGCCTTGCGCCGCTGGGCCATCTCCATGATGGAGGCAGCCAGTGCCGACTGCTCCGTTTCCGCCTGGGCTGCGGCGGAGAGGGCCAGGGCCTCCCTGGAGCGCAGCTGCTCCGCCTCCTGGGCGGCGCTGCCGGCGCTGTCCGCGGCGGCGCGGGCCTTTTCCAGCAGCGCGGACAGCTCCTGCTCCACAGCGCCGGCCTGTTTCTCAATTTCCTTGATCCTGGAGCGCTGCCGGGCTGCCTGTGCCTCCAGCTCGGCGCGGCGGCTGCTCTGGCTGGAGAGCTCCTCCGTAATGCTGCGGATGGTCTCCTCATTGTGGCGCAGCGTGGTTTCCAGCACCGCCACGGCGCTCTCCTCCTCGCCGATCTGCCCGTCCAGCGCCCCGCTCTCCCGGCGCAGCCGCTCCTGTTCCATGTCGTTTTCCCGTGTCCGCTGGCCAAAGCCCTCGCTGCTGCGGTAGAGCTGCTCCAGGGCCTGGTTGGCCTGGTCCAGCCCCGCCTGGGCAGCGGAAAAATCCGTCTCCAGCTTTCTCGCCTGCTGCTTAAGGCTGTCGATGCTGTCCAGCCACACGGAAATCTCCAAAAGGCGCAGCTCATCCCGATAGATGAGAAACTGCTTTGCCGTCTCCGCCTGCTGCCGGAGGGGCTCCACCTGCAGCTCCAGCTCAGCGATCTTGTCGTTGATGCGGACCAGGTTCTCCTCCGTCCGCTCCAGCTTTCGCTCCGACTCCTCCTTGCGGTGGCGGAACCGGGAGATGCCGGCCGCCTCCTCAAAGATCTCCCGCCGGTCGCTGCTCTTGACGGACAATATCTCGTCGATCCGCCCCTGGCCGATGATGGAGTATCCCTCCCGGCCAAGGCCCGTGTCCATAAACAGCTCGTTGACATCCCGCAGGCGGACAGACTGCTTGTTAATATAGTATTCACTCTCCCCGCTGCGGAAATACCGGCGGGTGACCATTACCTCGCTCTGCTCCACGTTGGGGAAGATGTGACCGCTGTTGTCCAGAATCAGCGTCACCTGGGCAAAGCCAACCGGACTGCGCTTTTCCGTGCCGCCGAAAATCACGTCCTCCATCTTGGCGCCCCGGAGGTTTTTGGTGCTCTGCTCCCCCATGACCCAGCGGATGGCGTCGGAAATATTGGACTTTCCGGATCCGTTTGGGCCCACGATGGCAGTGATGTCCTCGCCAAATTGCAGGACCGTTTTATCCGGAAAGGACTTGAATCCCTGAATCTCCAGCGCTTTAAGGTACATAAGCACACCTCTTTCTTCTCATAACCTCTTATCCCCTTTATTTCAAGGGGTTCCAGGCTTTTGGTGC
>CAJFPI010000018.1 GCA_904398675.1 uncultured Oscillospiraceae bacterium | reverse complement strand
GGCCGCAGGGGCCGGAGCCGTGCTCCCAGAAGTTGTCTGCCTTGCCGAACTTGAAGATCCGATCCTCAGGGATGCCGATGTCGTCCCGCCAGATGGCAAACGCCTCGTCGTCGGCGGGGGTGGTCTCATTGCCCTCGAAGACAGAGGGGTAGAGCCGGTCCGGCTCCAACCCCACCCACTCGGGGCTGGTCAGAAACTCCCAGGCCCAGGCAATGGCCTCTTTCTTAAAGTAGTCGCCAAAGGAGAAGTTGCCCAGCATCTCGAAATAGGTGCCGTGGCGGGAGGTCTTGCCAATGTTCTCAATATCCCCGGTGCGGATGCACTTCTGGCAGGTGCAGACCCGGTGGCGGGGGGGCTCCACCTCCCCGGTGAAGTAGGGTTTCATGGGGGCCATGCCGCTGTTGATAAGCAGGAGGCTGGCGTCGTTCTGGGGGATCAGGGAAAAGCTGGGCAGGCGCAGATGGCCCTTTGTCTCAAAAAACTTCAGGAACATCTCCCGCAGCTCGTTGAGTCCATAGGATTTGTGCATGATAGATTTCCTCCATTTTCTATGATTCATTTCATGATAATCGATCCATTTTTCAAGGGGATGTAAAGCCGATGTTGTCCAGCATCAGCTCCCGGTGCTGGTCAAAGGCAAAGGTGACGGAGACCACCTGGCTCTCGTCAAAGCCCTCCTCCGCCGCAAAGGCGTTCAGCGGCAGCGTCACGGTCTCAAAGGCGGTCTTCACCGTACAGCTGCCAAACACATAGTCCAGCTTGTCATAGCGCACGGGAAGGCCTGGGTAGATGAGATCATCGCTGCTGACCTGCGCGGCAGCGGTCCGGCCGGCGGCGTCGGTCAGCACCACCTGAAGGTCTGTCAGGCGGTAATCCCCCTCCTCCACCGCCTCCTCGTCCACATCCATTGCGTCAAAGGATACGGCCATGCCTGTGAGGTCCACTGCCTCCGGCAGGGAGATGGCGTAGCGGGAGCCGAGGGAGCTGGTTGTAATGCGGAGGGCGTGGGTCCCGTAGGAGGAGGCGTTGGCAAAATCCACCAGCTCCTCCGTCCAGAGGGACAGCCCCTCCGTCTCCACTGCAGCTCCGGCTAGAGAGAGTGTCTCCAGATCGGAGTCCTCCTCAAAGTCCGCCACCAGGGAGAAGTCCGAGGTTTCATAGCACTGGTAATACACGGTGGGCGGCAGCTGGGCGGCGCAGCTGTCCCAGTCGGTGAGGAGCTGGCGGCAGCTGTCGTCCCCCCTGAGCGTCACATCCAGAAATACTTTAATAAAGATCCGGGCCACCGCCTGCTGATCCCCGGCGCTGAGGAGACTTTCGGTGTTTAAGAGGGCAGCGAAGGGGGCCGACTGGTCCCAGTCCCCCCACAGGGTGTTGAACTGCCCGTGGTTTGCCCCGGCAATATACAGGGCGGTCTTCAGGTAGTCCCCCTCCCCGGAGAAGGTTACGTTCTCATACTGGGCCATGCCCATAAAGCTGGTGACGTCCCGGTCATTGGAGCCGTGGAGCAGGAGGTAGTTCACATCCTCGATCTGTACGCTGTGGTCCGCAGGCTTGTACTGGTTCACCGTGGGGGCAATGGCGATCACCGAGCGGATGGAATAGTGATAGTCAAAGGTGACGCTGCCGTTTTCCGGATAGCGGTCATACTGGTTGAAGAGGTAGGCCGTGGCGGCCATCTCCCCGCCACGGGAGTGCCCGCCGATGGCAATATTGTCCGGGTCGATCTTCCCTGCCAGGGGATTCCCAGCCGTCTCGTTATACTGGAGCACCTGGCCGATGTGCTCCAGGAGCAGCACCGCCCGGCCGTCGTTTTCATTGTAGAGGAGGTTGCAGGCATTGTGGTCTGTGCTGACCACCACATAGCCGTGGCTGGCCAGGTACTCCCCCAGGTAGTCATAGCCCAGGTAGGAATCCACGGTGATTTCGTGGTTTCCGTGGGCGATAAAGAGCACCGGGCAGTTCTCCGCCTCCACCGGGTACCAGACCCGCCCCACCAGGGGGACGGCGCTGAGAGGATAGTCCAGATACCACCCGGCGTAGGCCCCGTTTTCCTTGTCGCTGCTGCGACTGACAAAGGAGGTGAGACTCACTGTATCAGAGACAAGCCCCTCCTCCGCCCCATAATCCACTGCAGCCACGGTATACGGTCCCAGCCCCAGAGAGGACTCCAGGGTGTCAAGGCTCTGCGGAGCTGTTTCCCGCAGCGCCAGATAGCGGTCACGATAGTGGTCGTCGAACCCGTCGGTAAAGAGGAAGACTGCCAGCAGAGCCATTCCGGCAGCGGACACGATGCCGGCAGACAAGGTGGTGACACCGTCACCACCCGCCGCCGGAGGATGGCCCACCAGCCGGCAGCAAAGCACCAGATCACTGCCGCCGCTGCAAGGGCCACCGCTACCACGCGGAAGGAGTACCCCTCCCCCGCTCCCCGGCGGAAAAACTCGATCGCCGCTGCGACCAGCACCCCGGCCGCTGCGGGCACACGGAGGCTGTGTCCCAAAAGTCGCCGGAGCAGCCAGCCCGCCAGGGAAAAGGCCAGCAGGATCAGCAGCAGGAAAGCCAGCGACGCCAGGAGGTATCCAGCCGGCGCATTCCAGTAGGTATCCGCCAGACTGACCCCCGCCACCATGCCGCCCGCCAGCGACGCAGCCAGGCACAGCGCCGGCGTGCTGCCGGAGAAATTGCGGGAAAACCATCTTCCGACCTCTCCTGCGGCCTTCCACGCCGCCGCTTTCGTCCGCATTATAACGGCAGCCAGTTTCGAATTTTTTACCTGCTGCAAAAGATCCCTCCTAAAGCCTTTCCAATTTTTCATATACAGCCCATGGGAATTATGGATTACTGCTGCCGGATCTCCATGCCGATCAGCTCCATATCCGTGTCAAAGGCCACGCGGAAGAGCACCTTCGCCTCCCGATACTGACACAGCAGCACCGCCACCCCGTAGCGCTCGCCGCCGCTCTCCTGGCCGGTTACCATGCCGTCCTCATGCTGGACGTAATCCCCCGCTCCGTCTGCGGCAGACTCCAGGAGATCTTGGAGGTCCTCCGCTGTGACCTCCACATCGGCGCGGAACTGCCCGGCAACCGTTTCATAATTTCCGCGGATCATTTGATCCACCACGTCCCATCCGGCACTGAGAAGAGTCCCCTCTTCCATCCCCTCCGGCAGCGGATTCCCGCTGCAACCGGTGAGGATAAGGAGCATACAGAGCAGGCAGGGCACAATCCGTCTCATATCCCATCTTCCTTTCTTCCGGAAAACAAGTTTCTTGCGCATTCCATACACCGCAGATCGGGCAGGGGGCTGAGCGCATGAAGTTCGGCGCATGTGGGCCGCCGACGCATAACCGCCCGCCGGCGCGCACAGCCGTGCTGTAAAAAGCAGCACATGCCCTAGTTTCCATACTTCTGCAAAGTAAAAAACCCCCGCCCAGATAGGGGCGAAGGTCTCGCGGTACCACCCTAATTCGCTCAAATGAGCCTTTGGAGACCGGATAACGGCGGTCATACCGTGGGACTCCTCGCCCCCTGCTCGGAAGTGGCTGCGCGGGACGCCTGCCGCGGGGCTTTCACCCTCCCCCGCTCGCTCTGGCCGCGACAATCCGCGCTCGTTTCCTCATTGCCTTTCTGTCATCACGCTGTGACGGTTTTTGCCGTCTCCCACGCAATCTGCTGTTATTATAGCATAGTTTTCTCCCTTGTCAACCGCATGTTTTTCCCATCAGAGCGAGCCTGAAGCAGCTTTTCCCCCGCTGCAGATGCATATAGGCCGGGACACACAAAATTGACCGCAGAATGCCCGGCTTTTGTTGTCCAAAATGCGCTCTTGCATCCGATGGCGCAGCGCGGTATACTGTTACATGTTTGAAAAATTATGGAGAAAGGATGATGGGTGTGATTCGGGATCTCACAGTAGGAAAGCCTGGGCGCATCTTGACGCTGTTCGCTCTTCCCATGCTGATCAGCGTGGTCTTTCAGCAGTTTTATAACATGGCCGACAACATTGTGGCAGGGCAGTTTTTGGGGGACACGGCGCTGGATGCGGTCTCTATCTCCTACCCTGTCACAATGATCTATACTTCTGTCGCCCTTGGCATCAATATCGGCGTCAATGTGGTGGTTTCCCAGCTTTTCGGCAGTCATCAGTACGGAAAAATGAAAAGCGCGGTCTCCACATCCCTGATTGCCACTGCCGCCTTGGCCGGGATCATGACGGTGCTGGGCCTGGTGCTCTGCCGGCCGCTCCTGTACCTGCTCAACACACCGGAGCACCTGATGGAGCCCGCCCTGTCCTACCTCGATATCTATACGCTGGGTCTTCTCTTTATTTTGCTTTATAACACCTGTACCGGTATCTTCACCTCTTTGGGGGACACCGTAACGCCGCTGGTCTTTCTCATTGTATCCTCCCTGGGAAATGTGGGCGTCAACATCCTTTTTGTCACTTCACTCTCCATGTATGTAGAGGGGCTGGCCCTGGCAACCGCGCTGTGCCAGGCGCTGGCTGCAGCCGCCTCCTTCGGCGTGCTGCTGCTGCGCCTGCGCCGGATCCCCTCTGATCCCTACCAGCGTTTTTCCTCCCGGCTGCTTTCCTCCATCTCCAAAATGGCCATCCCGGGCATCTGCCAGAAGAGTTTCGTATCCGTGGGGAACCTTATGATCCAATCCGTAGTCAACAGCTACGCCGCCACTGTCCCAGGCATCATCGGCGGCTTTTCCTCCGCCACAAAGCTGCTCTATATCGTCATCTATCTGAATGCCTCCGTCGCCAGCGCCCTGGCCGGATTCTCCGCTCAAAACATCGGCGCCGGACAGCCGGCCCGCCTCAAGCCCGGCCTGAAGGGTGCGGTCATTTTGTGCCTGATCCTCACCATTCCCTGCCTCCTTTTCTTTTTCTTCTTTCCCCGGCTGTCCATGGGGATTTTTGTCTCACAGGAAAGCACAGACATCATCAACGCCGGCGCCACCTATCTGCGCATCGTCTCCCCCTTTGTGCTGGTAGTTGTTTTCAAGCAGCTGTGCGACGCTATCCTGCAGGGAGCCGGCGCAGCCAGGGAGTTCGTCATCACCACCTTCAGCGATCTGGCGCTGCGGGTGCTGCTGGCCTATCTGCTGCCCATCTGGATGGGGTATCTGGGCATTTGGTGGGCCTGGCCTCTGGGCTGGGCCATCGGAACGGTGATTTCCGTGTATTTCTACCGGTCTGGTCATTGGAAAAGCGTTCATCTGCTGGATGCCATTTAAAGGCTCGCTGCGTGTCAGCTGGAAAAAGGTTCCCCGGGCTGCATGAGTCCGGGGAACCTTTTTCCAGCTTATCATCTTTTTTGAGCGGATGCAGAGGAAAGCTACTCCGCGTCCCCGCCTTCCTCCAGGTCAGTCAGGTCAAATTCCAGCTTTTCCCCGCAATTGGGGCACTGAACGAACCCGTCCTCCAGGATGTCCTCGTCAAAATAGATGGCCTCCTCACAGTTGGGGCAGGTAGTCTCGTAGACGGGCTCATCCTCATCGTCTTCGTCCTCTTCCTCATCATCCTCTTCGTCAGAAGAATCATACAGGAAGGACTCCACATCGCTGAGGTCATCACTGACAGCATCGAGGCCATCCTCCATCTCGGCCTGCTCGTCCCACAGGTCCTGGAGCTCCAGAGCCATATCATCCAAAATGTCGATCATGACGGTAAGGATCTTCCCCTCCTTGGTGCTCTCGTCCAGCCCAAGGCCCTCGGCAAGCCCCTTCAGATAAGCTACTTTCTCCAGAATTTCCATAGCGTTCTCCTCTCTTGCGGGTCAGGCGCCCCGCAGCCCGTGATTCATCGCTCTGCAGCAGTTGCAATTGGCCAAAGCGCCGCCGAAAAACTCTTAACCCTTGCTGCGGGAGAGATACTCACCCGTTCTGGTATCGATGGTGATCTTGTCGCCGATGTTGATAAACAGAGGCACCTTGATCTCCGCGCCGGTCTCCAGGGTGGCGGGCTTTGTCACGTTGGTGGCGGTGTTGCCCGCAAAACCGGGCTCGGTCTCTGTGACCTCCAGATCCACAAAGTTGGGGGCCTCCACGCCAAAGACGTTGCCCTTGTAGGAGAGCACCTTGCAGGTCATGTTCTCCTTAACAAAGCGGAAGGCGTCGCCCAGGATATCCTTGCCGATGGGCAGCATATCATAGGTCTCCAGATCCATGAAATAGTAGAGATCGCCGTCGTTGTAGCTGTACTCCATGTCCTTGCGCTCCACAAAAGCCTGCTCAAACTTGGCGGTGGGGTTGAAGGACGTCTCGGTGACGGCACCGGTAACCACGTTTTTCATCTTTGTCCGGACGAAGGCGGCGCCCTTACCGGGTTTCACATGCTGGAACTCCACCACCTGCATCACTTTTCCATCCATCTCAAAGGTGACACCGTTGCGGAAATCACCTGCTGTAATGGTAGCCATATTCTCTATATCCTCCTATCGGCAAAAGATTCCGTTGGGTATTTTACCCCATATTTGTTGTAATTGCAAGCATTTTGTGGTAAAATCCTTGCACCATCCTATAGATTTGGCAGGTTATACGAATGCTATCCATTCTGACTGGGGATTCCTCCCTGATTTTCTGCATCAAGCCCCCCGGCGTCCTCTCCCAGGCTGCTCCCGGCCGGGAAGAGAGCATGCTCACCCTGCTTCAGGCACAGCTGAGCGGTCCTGTGTGGCCTGTCCACCGGCTGGACCGGGGCGTGGGCGGCGTCATGGTCTTCGCCCGCACCCAGCCTGCCGCCGCTGCCCTCTCCCAGGCAGTAGCCCAGCATCTGGTCCAAAAGGAATATCTGGCCATCCTCCGCGGCCGCCCGGAACAGGAGGAGGGAGAGCTGCGGGACCTTCTCTACAAGGACAGCGCCCGGGGAAAGAGCTTTGTGGTCTCCCGCATGCGAAAGGGCGTGAAGGAGGCCTCCCTCTCCTACCGTCTGCTGGCGGAGGCGGAGGGCCGATCCCTGGTGCTGATCCGCCTCCACACCGGCCGCAGCCACCAGATCCGCGTCCAGTTTGCCAGCCGGGGCATGCCCCTTATCGGGGATGGGAAGTACGGCGGCGGTTCAGGGGAGATCGGCCTGTGGAGCTGCCGCCTTACCTGCCCCGGCTATCGGGGGATCCGCCCCTTCCGCGTTTCCGCAGCACCGGAGGGCAGCCTCTGGATTCCCTTCCGTCAGGCGATTGCAGAGGAAATCCCAGAGGGCAATGACTCGTTTTAATATCCGCGTAAAGTCCGTCAGGCAGAGCCTGGCGGACTTTATGCTGCCGGACACAAACTCTGGGAAGGTCTGCGCTGCATCTTTCGCAGGGCGCTGCCCCCTCAGCCCCGGTAGACCGCCCCCATGGCCTTGTAGGTCATATAGCAGTCGATTTTGCCCACAGTTTCAAAGGGAGCATGCATGCTGAGCACCGGCACACCGGCATCGATGGTGTCAATGTTGCGGTTGGCCATGTATTTGGCCACCGTTCCGCCGCCGCCGGCGTCCACCTTGCCGAGCTCCGCCATCTGCCACACAGCTCCCGCCTCATCGAAGAGGCGGCGGACATAACCCACCAGTTCCGCGCTGGCGTCGGAGGCGCCGCTCTTGCCCCGGGCGCCGGTATATTTGCAAAGGCCGATGCCGTAGTTGAGCCGGGCGCTGTTGCGCTTTTCAAAGACCTCGCCGAAATTGGGGTCATAGGCCGCCGTTACATCGGCGCTGAGGCAGAAGGACCGCTCCAGGCAGGTCTTCAGCGCCGCCCCCTGGCTGTCGCACAGATCGCTCATAAAGGTGTCGAAGGCCGCCGTCTGCATGCCGGTGACGCCGTCGGAGCCGATCTCCTCCTTGTCCGCCAGAACGCACACCGCCGTCTTTTCCGGAACCTCCTCCAGATCGAAGAGAGCCCGCAGCGCCGCGTAGGCGCACACCCGGTCATCGTGGCCGTAGGCGCCGATCATGCTGCCGTCCAAGCCGATGTCCGTGACGTCCGCCGCCGGAACCGCCTCCAGCTCCGCGGAGATAAAATCCTCCTCTGTAAAGCCGTACTTCTCGTAGAGCAGGCGCATCACCGCTGTCTTGACCCGCTCGGTGCCCTCCCCCTCCATGGGTCGGCTGCCGATGAGCAGGTTCAGCTGCTCGCCGCCGATGCCGTCGTTGAGGGTCTTTTTGTTCTGCTCGGCGCCCAGGTGGGGCAGAAGATCGTTGATCACCAGCTTTGGCTCCTTCTCCTCGCCGATGACCACCTCCACCGTCTCCCCGTCCTTCTTCACCACAACGCCCCGCAGCTGCAGGGGGATGGTCACCCACTGGTACTTGCGCACGCCTCCGTAGTAGTGGGTCTTCAGATAGCACAGCTCCGCCTCCTCATAGAGCGGGCTGGGTTTCAGATCCAGCCGTGGGCTGTCGATGTGGGCGGCGGTGATCTGCGCGCCGTCCTCCAGCCCCTTTTTGCCGATGACGGCCAGCATCAGCATTTTGCCCCGGTTATTGCAGTAGACCTTGTCTCCGGCCTCGAGGGCCATCCCCCGGCGGTAGGGGCGCCAGCCCCGCTGCTCCGCCAGGCGCACCGCCTCCTTCACGCAGGCGCGCTCGGTTTTTCCCGCGTCCAAAAATGCCTTATAATCCTCACAGTAGGCCATGAGGCGCGGCTCCTCCTCGCGGGGCAGCCGGTCCCAGGCACTTTTCTGACTGTAAAGGATTTTCTCCTGCCATTCCTTGAGCTCCATAGATTATATCCTCCCATATATTGATTTTTGCTTTTATATCCTTCCATCAGGGCGCGCACAGCAGCAGGCTCTCCAGCGTCTCCCGCACCAACGCGTCAAAGGCCGCCCGGCTCTCCGCCCGGTTCTCCAGCAGGAAGGTGCAGTGTTTCCGGTAGTAGCTGTCCGGCTTTTGGGCGGCAATGCGACGGCGGGCGTACGCCTCACTGATGCCGTCCCGCGCCATGATCCGCCGCAGCCGCACCTCCTCCGGCGCAGTGACAGCCAGGGTGATGTCACACCGCCCGGCAAGCCCGCTCTCAATCAGGTTGATGGCGTCCACAACAGCTCCCCGGCCGGTGCACGCCGCGATCTCCTCCTCCACCGCCCGGTTCACCGCCGGGTAGACAATGGCGTTGAGCCTGGCCAGGGCTTTGGGATCCGCAAATACTATTGTACCCAGCCGCTGCCGGTCCAGCTGTCCGTCTGGCAAAAAGACACTGCCAAATGTATTCTCCAGCTGCCGGCGCAGCCCCTGATCCCGGCGGAGGAGCTGGTAATAGAGCGCGTCGCAGTCGATGGGGGCAAATCCCATCTCCGCCAGCACCTGCAGCGCTGTGGTTTTCCCCGCCCCGGTGGGGCCGGTGATGCCGATGGTCAGCATATGCCCTCCTCCCTGTTTCCATAGCGATGACGCAGCAAACGGCATCGCACCTGAAATGATGTATAATCAGTGGTCTCAGACCTCCACAACGTGGAACCCCGCCGCCTTTTTCAGCCGGTTGGCCACTGCCAGGCCCAGCCCCCCCTCGTCAGGGCACTGGGCATAGATCTCCCGCACATCTGTGGCGTCAAAGGCCCGGAGGGCGTCAAACACCCGCCGCGCCTGCTCCGCCTTGTCCGCTGCCGGGCCGATGGGCTCCACCACGCAGTCCGGAAACAAGGCCGTATACTCATCAAAGCAGATCACGCCGATCCCCGTCCCCTGCCGCCGGATATACCGGGCGGAGCGCAGGGCGTCCCCCGTCACAACAGTAACGGGGGCCTTGGGGGCATAGTGGCGGTATTTCATCCCCGGGGCCTTGGGCTTTTCCCCGGGGGCAAGCCCGCGCTCCACCGCCTTGTCCACATCCACCGTGCCCAGCACCTCCCGCAGGGCCTCCAGAGGAAGGCCGCCAGGCCGCAGCAGACGGGGCGGGCGGCAGGTGAGGTCAATAATGGTAGACTCCACTCCCACGCCGCAGGGCCCGCCGTCCAGAATGGCGTCGATCTTTCCGTTCATATCCTCCCACATGTGCTGGGCACAGGTGGGGCTGGGTCGGCCGGAGGTATTCCCCGACGGCGCCGCAACCGGGATGTCCGCCCGCCGGATCACCTCCAGCGTCAGCGGGTGATTGGGGCATCGGACCCCCACGGTGTCCAGCCCCCCTGTGGTGACGTTGGGAACGTTGGCGCGGCGGGGGAGGATCATGGTCAGCGGCCCCGGCCAGAACCGCTCCGCCAGCAGGTAGGCCGACGCCGGGACATTCCGGCAGTAGCGCTCCAGCCAGGATGCGTCCGGCACATGGAGGATCAGGGGATTGTCCTGGGGACGGCCCTTGGCCTCAAAGATGTGCCGCACCGCCTCGCCGTTGAGCCCATTGGCCCCAAGGCCGTACACCGTCTCTGTAGGGATGCCCACAAGGCCCCCGGCCCGGAGGATAGCGGCAGCGGTGTCAAGTTCCTTCTCCGTCAGAAATTGTGTTTTCATGTCATCGTCTTCTTTGCTTTTTCATTTTCCCTGTGCAGAAGATGGAAAGGGCCAGAAACAGCAGGCAGAGGGGCAGCAGGCACAGGGCAAACACTCCCGCCGCCCAGGCATCCTCCGCCGCGTAAAGGTTATCGGCAGCTCCGTACTTCTCTACATACAGCATCCCGCTCAGCCAAAGCCAGATCAGTGCGCCCTCCGCCATGGCGGACACTGTGGCCGCCGCCCAAGCGAAGACGCAGGCAATGCGCCATCTCCACTGTCCCATATTTGACCTCTGCTGTCCTCTGCGTCACATCTCCCCATCGCCGCTCTGGAGGCGCTGGGCCTGGTCGGCGGTGACCAGCGCGTCGATGAGGGGATCCAAATTGCCGTTGATGATCTGATCGATATTGAAATTCTTGTTGTCCCCCTGGAGCCGGTGGTCCGTTACACGGTTCTGAGGGAAGTTGTAGGTGCGGATCCGCTCGCTGCGGTCCCCGCTGCCCACCTGGCTGCGCCGCTGGGCGGCAATGGCCGCATTCTGCTTGGCCTGCTCCGCCTCATAGAGCTTGGAACGGAGGATCTTCATGGCCTTGTCCTTGTTTTTATATTGGCTGCGCTCGTCCTGGCACTCCACCACTACACCTGTAGGCAGGTGGGTGATGCGGATGGCACTCTCCGTCTTGTTGACATGCTGTCCCCCTGCGCCGGAGGAACGGAAGGTGTCGATCTGCAGATCCTTGGGGTCGATGGTAAACTCCACCTCCTCCGCCTCCGGCAGCACCGCCACCGTGGCTGCGGAAGTCTGGATCCGCCCGCTGGACTCCGTCACCGGCACCCGCTGAACCCGGTGGGCGCCGGACTCAAATTTCAGGCGGGAGTAGGCGCCCTCCCCCTCGATCACAAAGCTGATCTCCTTGATGCCGCCCAGCTCCGTCTCGTTGCGGTTCACAATCTCCAGTTTCCAGCCCTTGCTCTCGGCGTACATGGCATACATCCGGAAGAGGTCCGCGGCAAAAAGCATGGCCTCCTCGCCGCCCACGCCGCCGCGGATCTCCATAATCACGTTCTTCTCGTCATTGGGATCCTTGGGCAACAAAAGGCGCTTGAGTTCCTCCTCCAGGCGCTCCATCTCATTCTTCGCGCTCTGCAGCTCCTCCTGGGCCATCTCCCGGAACTCAGGGTCCCCCAAAAGCTCTCTGGCAGCCTCCAGATCCCCCTGTGCCTTCTGATAGGCCCGCCAGGCCGCCGCGATGGGCTCCAGCTCCCGCTGCTCCCGGCTGAGCCGTTTCATTAATGCCGGATCCGCATATACCGCAGGGTCCGCCAAGCGCTCCTGCAGCGCCTCCAGACGCTGCACGATTCCCTTCAGCTTTTCCTCCATTCTCTACTCCTCGATCAAAACCTTGTTGACTTCCTTGATGAACTCCTCCCGCCAGAACATCTCCCCCTCGTCGCCGCCCCGGAGGGACACGGCGCACAGGTGAGGCGCGGCGGTGTACAGATCCATCTGCTCATACACCTGCTCATAGCGGACCCGCTCCGAGGCCCGGGTAATCACATAGGCCACGCGCTTGAGGTCCCGGCCGTATTTTTTGAGGAACTCCCGCATGATACTGCTGCACCGTCCGGCCCACACAGGGGTCCCCAGAATCACCAGATCGTACTCCGCGATGGGATGTTTCATCTCTATCTTGTCCAGAAACCGGGTGCTTTTCCGCACCGCGTCCAGGCAGGAGCGGGCTGCTCCCAGCAAGCCATTTCGCTTAACACCATCTGTAATTTCAAGCAATTCTCCATTCAGCGCCTGGGCGATCCCCGTCATGGCGCTGCGGGTCTTTCCGGTGCGGCTGTAATAGACGCACAAAACCTTTTTTCCCGACATGTTGTCCTCCTTCCCGTATTTGAGCGAGAGTACCCGCCCTCAGATGCCGAAGGCCAGATACGCCGCTGCGCCGAAGGCCTCGCGGATATAGTAGTTGACCGTCAGGGGCAGATACTGCCCCGGCATGTGGGCCGCCACCGGAACCATCCCCGGCGATCCCCACATGAGGGAGGCCCGATAGAGGTGGTAGTCGCTGGAAACCAC
Organism: uncultured Oscillospiraceae bacterium; assembly: GCA_904398675.1. Classification (GTDB taxonomy): domain Bacteria; phylum Bacillota; class Clostridia; order Oscillospirales; family Oscillospiraceae; genus CAJFPI01. The sequence continues at coordinate 1,092 of CAJFPI010000018.1, read as the reverse complement.
GGCAATATCATCCGCTAAATCCACTCCAGCCTCGGCCAGCAGTGCCTTGGAAAAGCGGATGTTCTCCTCTGTATTGTCTGCCTGGTTCTCCAGGAGGATCCGATCCGCCGCCACGCCCCGGGCCATCAGCCAGTCGGCCATGCATTGGGCCTCACTGATCTCCTCCCCCGGCCCCTGGGAGCCGGTGACTACAACGGGGATCTCCGGCTTATCAGATAGATAATCCAGCGCCGCCTCCAGCCGCATCAGGAGGCTCAGGGAGGGCTCTGTCCCGTTGACCCCGGCGCCCAGGACAATGACAGCCGCCGGCTGTCTGGCGTGGTCCGTGCGGCCCCAGCGGATCACCTGGATCTCCAACGCTGCAAACAGGAGCACCCCCGCCCCCAGACACACCGCCAGGATGCGCCGGGCGGCGCGGAAGGGCTTTCTCTCCCGCCGGGCGGACAAAAAGCCCCACACCAGCAGCACCACAGCTGCACAGAGGAACAAAAAGCCGGTAAAGCGCATGGGGCTGTACCCCACGATCAGGCCGAGCCCCAGCAGGACGCAAAGGGCCGCCGCCGCGATCCATCCCCGTCTCATTCCCCCGCCTCCTCGCTGAGGCGCTCCCACTTCTCCATCAGCTCCAGGAGCTGGGCGTCCATCTCCTCCTTCTCGGCGTAGAGGGCGCTGTATTTCTCGTAATCACAGGCGTTCTCCTCCAGCTCCGCCTCCTTGGCCTTGATGGCCCCCTCCAGCTTTTCGATCTCCCGCTGGACGATGGTCACCTGCTTTCGCGCCGCCTGCTGGGCTTTGGTGCCCTTGGCGGCGGATTTTTTCTCCTTCTCCGCCTCCGCCCGGGCCGCGGCGTGGGACGCGGCGGCGGCCGCCTGGGCCGCCGTCTTCTCCCGCTCTTTGATCTCCCGATATTTTTCAAAGGGGAAGGGATAGTCGGTGATCTTCTCCCCCGCCAGCTCCCAAACCCGGGTGGCAAAGCGGTTGATGAAGTAGCGGTCATGGCTGACAAAGAGGAGGGTCCCCTCGTAGGCCTCCACCGCCTCCTCGATCCACTCCCGGCTGGCGATATCCAGATGGTTGGTGGGCTCGTCCAGG
>CAJFPI010000017.1 GCA_904398675.1 uncultured Oscillospiraceae bacterium | reverse complement strand
ATGTTGCGCAGGCCCTGGGCGCAGAAATCCATGACCCAGCCCATCTCCACCCGCTTGGGGTCGATGTCCAGCCGCTTCAGGCCGCGCTTGGCCAGCTGCTCATCGTCGTAGTTGCGCTCGTGCTGCATCCGGGCGTTCAGCGCCACCATGGCCAGGTTGTGGGCGTTCATGATGTCGTTGATATCGCCGGTGAGGCCCAGGGAGAACTCCGTCATGGGCATCAGCAGCGCGTTGCCGCCGCCGGCCGCGGTTCCCTTCACGTTCATGGTGGGGCCGCCGGAGGGCTGGCGCAGGCAGCCGCCCACATTCTTACCCAGCTTGCCCAGGCCCTCAATAAGGCCCAGGGAGGTGGTGGACTTTCCTTCACCCAGCGGGGTGGGGGTGATGGCGGTCACCTCGATATATTTGCCGTCGGGCTTATCCTTCAGGCGGTTCATGATCTTGATGAAATCCAGTTTCGGCGTCTTGCCGTAGGGGATGATCTCCTCCGGCAGCAGTCCCAGTTTCTCCCGGAAATAATCCACCGAGGGCAGCGTTTTTTCCGCCTCCTCAGCGATCTGCCAGTCCTTATAGACCGTGGGGTCCAGGGTTACCCGGCCGTTCTCGTCTACATACTTGCCATCTTTGAACTCAATTGCCATAGGTCATCCTCCTTGTTCCCAGGGCCTTTCACTAACCCTGGAATTCTTTATATTTTTGGCGCTGCGCTTCAAACGTCCGCGACCCCCAGCGCCAACGGGCAAAAGCAGTGCCGGAATGGCGGCCCGGCTCCTTTCACCTCCCTTATCATAGCAGATTGGGAAAAGTTTGACAATTAGCATGCTTGACAACAGTTTAACAAATTGTTGTGCAATTTGTCCAATTCAATCCTCTATTTTCGGCAAAGGAGACGAATATTTTTCATACAATGTATTCCGACTTTTACCGGTGGGCGAAACAGTTTCGCACATCCCCGCTCATATAGAGGGAGCCCAGGGCACAGCAAACACCGTCCTCCCCTGCGGCGGCCAAAGCCTTCCCCACCCCCTCTGCCACACTGCCGCAGGCCTCCGCCTGGGCACCCATGGCCCGGATCCGCTCTGCCAGCGCCCCGGCGTCCATAGCCCGGGGGTTATCGGGTTTCACCGTAAAAAACTGCCGGGCCATGGGGACGATATAGCCCAGAATGTGCTCCACATCCTTGTCGGCCATCACCCCCACCACAAAGATAAACTGTTTGTCCGGAAAGATCCGGCGCAGGCTCTCTGCGGTGGCACGGATGCCGTGGGGGTTGTGTCCGCCGTCTACAATGAACACCGGGCGCTGCTGCAGCACCTCAAACCGGGCGGGCCAGCTGGTCTCCCGGAGACCCTGCCGGATGGTCTCATCCGTCACCGGCCATCCCTCCTGCCGGAGCACCCGGGCCGCCGTGATGGCCACGGCGGCATTATTGAGCTGATAGGCCCCCGCCAGAGGGATCCACAGGTCCTTGAGATCTCCATAGGAGAAGGACTGGCCGGAAAGGTCGAAATCCCCCGGCGTCAGGGCGGCATAGTCCGGGTAGTGGAGCGCGGCCCCCTGCTCCCGGCAGACCTGTTCAAAGACGGCCTGGGCCTCCTGGTTCTGGCCGTAGGCCACCACCTGCCCGCCGGGCTTGATGATGCCGGCCTTGGCAGAGGCGATCTCCGTCATGGTGCTCCCCAGCTCCCGCGTGTGGTCATAGCCCATGGCGCAGAGGACCGCCACCTCCGGCGTGTCAATGACGTTGGTGGAGTCCAGGGCGCCGCCCATGCCCACCTCCATCACCACGATGTCGCAGCTCCTGCGGCGGAAATACTCCATGGCCAGAGCGGTAATCAGCTCGAACTCCGTGGGGGAGTCGGCCATGGCGTCGGCATGGGGACGGATAAATTCCGTCAGCTCCGCCAGCTCCTCGTCGCCGATACAGATGTGGTTCACCTGCATACGCTCGTTGAAACGGTTGATGAAGGGGGAGGTATACAGCCCCACGGTAAGGCCGCTGCGCTCCAGGATGGAGGAGAGCATGGCGGCAGTGGAGCCCTTGCCGTTGGTGCCGGCGATATGGACAAATTTCAGCTTTTTTTCCGGGTTGCCGATGCGCTGCAGCAGCTCCCGGGTGCGGCTGAGGCCGGGGACGCTCCCCTTCCAGCAGACGCTGTGGATATAGGACAGGGCTTCGCTGTAGTTCAT
>CAJFPI010000016.1 GCA_904398675.1 uncultured Oscillospiraceae bacterium | reverse complement strand
GCGGCGGCCAGGATCACCGTGCCGCCTAGAAAGGACTGTTTCTTCTCTCTGGACATGTGTCTCCTCTTTTATGTCTCGAAAGATTTTCTCCCCTACCGGGAGAGGTTCCGGCCGCAGCTGCTGCAATAGATGTGGCCGACACCGTTGGCGCTGCCGCAGCCGGGGCAGACCACCACGCCGCGGATGCTCTGCAGCTCCCGCTCCTTTTCACGGATCTCCTCCTTCAGCGCGTCGATGCGCTCCAGGGCCGCCTGCATCTTATCGCTGTCGGTGGGGTCTCCGGTGTGGGTGGCATAGACCATCTCGCCGATCCGGCGCAGCTGCAGGCTGATCTCCGCGCGCCTGTCGGCAATGGCCACCTTGCCCTTGGTGTAGGCCACGGCGTTCTCCGCTGCCTTTCCGGCCTTGACGGCGCCGGCCTTGGCGGCCGCGCCCACGTCGGCGGCAGTCTCACAGGTCCGCCGCACCACGCCCTGCCACATATCGTTCCATTTTTCCTGATCCATTCTGCATGTCCTCCCTTAATCAGATTTGATAGGTGGGAATCAATCGTCGTAGATGCCGCCGCCGATAAACTCCCGGATCAGGGAGTCGTCGGGGACATAGCTGTCGTCCAGGGTCTCAAAGAGGGGGTAGGAGCGGAGCAGATGCCCGATCTCCTCGTAGCGCTCCATCTCCGGGCTCAGCTGCTCAAAAAGGGGCAGGGCGTGGGATTTGATGGCGCTGACCTCATAGGGCAGGGAGCTGTCGAACATGATGTCGGCGTTGTCCTTAAAGGGGGAGATATAGAGCTTTTCCCCCCGGCGCACGCTGCTCCACATCTTCATGGTCACCTTGGGCTCCCAGGCGCGGAACTTGGCGTCCCGCACGGTGCGGCGGGCCAGGCGCATCCAGGTGCCTTTGAAAGCCACCCCGCCCTCGTCGTCGACCACATTGCTGCGGGCGGAGATATAGAGCTTGGTGGCGTTGGGGTTCTTACCGGTGATGATGTCGTTGAGGGCGTGGATGCCCTCAAAAATGGCGATTTCGTCCTTCCCCAGCCTGAGGGGGCTGCTCATGACGCCGGAGCGCATCTGCCGGGCGAACTCAAACTTGGGGATGTGGATGGTCTCCCCCTGGTCCAGCATCTTGAAGTGCCGGTTGAGCAGGTCCATGTCCAGGCAGAAGGGGGACTCGTAGTCGATTTGGCCGTCCCGGTTGCGGGGGGCGGTGTCCGGGTCCACGGTCTGGAAATAGTTGTCCATCTCCACCGCGTGGGCCTGAATACCCATCTCCTCCAGCCGGGCCTGGATCTTTTTGGAGGTGGTGGTCTTCCCGCTGCCGGAGGGGCCGGACAGCAGCACGATGCGGGAGCGGGTGTGGTTTTCCGCGATTTTCTGGGCGGCCCGGTCGATCTTCTTGTTGAAGTCCGCGTCACATTCCGCCACAAACCCCTTTGGGTCCGAGCGGACGGCGTCGTTGATTTTTGTCAGGGAATAGGCCATGGTTTCACTTACCTTTCAACATAGTATCATAAAAGGCGAAAAATGCCTGTTGATTCTCCGCGATTTTTTCCGGCCGCTGGATATATTCCAGGGGATATTTCAGATTGAAGGCCCGCTCGATGCGGTCCGCGCGCCGGTCCACCATCTTGGTGGAGCCGCCGCCGCCCAGGCTGAGGATGCCGTGGAGCTCCTCCATGATATAGATGTTGTACCAGCCCTCGCCCCCGACCCTGCACCAGCCCACATTTTCAAAGCTGCCGGACTGATATTTCTGCCGGTAGAGGTAGTAGGGGGAAAACCCGGCGGCCCGGAGGGTGGGATCGGCGTAGTCCAGCATGGCCGCCACCTCCTCCACCGAGGGGCTGCGCGTCCCCTCCAGGGTGATGCGGCTGCCCTTTTTGAGGCTCAGCGTGTGGATGGTGAGATTATCTGTGCCGAAATCCATCACCCGGCGGAGGCTCCGCTGAAATCCCTCCGCCGTGTCCTCGGGGAGGCCGGCAATCAGGTCCATATTTACATGGGGAAATCCTACCGCCGCCACGATTTCCATAGTGGCCTCGATATCCGCCGCCGTGTGCCGCCGCCCGATGGCCCGGAGGACGTGGTCCTCCATGGTCTGGGGGTTGACGCTGATGCGGTCCACGCCGTGGGCGCGGAGCACCTCCAGCTTTTCCCGGGTAATGGTGTCCGGCCGCCCGGCCTCCACCGTCCGTTCCACCAGGTGGGAGAGGTCGAAGTGGTCCTCCAGCTGCCCCAGCAGCCGGTCCATCTGCCCGGCGGAGAGGGTGGTGGGGGTGCCGCCGCCCATATAGAAGGACTTGATGCGCAGCCCCAGCCGCTCCACCAGCTCCCCGGCGGAGGCGATCTCCCGTCCCAGCGTCTCCAGGAAGGGCTCCACCAGGTGGAAGGATTTCTCTACGCTGTTGCTGACAAAGCTGCAGTAGGCGCAGCGGGTGGGGCAGAAGGGGATCCCCACATAGAGGGAGATATCCCGCTCCTCCAGATCCGCGTCGGCCCGGAGGGCTGTTTCCGCCGCGTCCAGGCACAGCCGCCGCCGCACCGGGGAGACAAAGTAGGTGTCCCGGAGGATGCGGTCCGTCTCCCGGCGGCTGTGGCCCTGGGAGAGAAACCGGGCGGCCAGCTTGGCCGGACGGATGCCGGTGAGGGCGCCCCAGGGGGGGACGGTCCCGGTGAGGGCGGAGGCGGCCTTGAAAAAGCTGAGCTTTAAAATCTTCTGCTGCTCCCGCTCCCGCTCATAGGGATCGGCAATGGCCTTCAGCTCTGCCCGGGCAGAGCCCCGGGTCCGCCTTCCGTCCATGGCGATGGTGGTGACGGCGGTGTGATACCGGGGGCCCTCCATCAGCTTGACCTGGGCCCAGGGCTCCCCCTCCCCCTCATAGACAGGCCGCTCCTGGGGGAAAAAGGCCAACAGGCTCTGCTCAATGGCGTAGCGGCAGTCGTGTCCAATCAAAATTAGTCTCATAGCTGCAGTGCCTGGCGCATATAGGGGTTATTGCGCCGCTCGGCGTCCAGAGTGGTGGCGGGGCCGTGGCCGGGGAAGACCCGGTAGTTTTTCGCCAGCAGGCCCAGCCGCCGGAGGGACTGGAACATGGCCAGCATGCCGCCGCCGGGCAGATCGCAGCGGCCGCAGGAGCCTGCAAAGAGAGTGTCGCCCGCCAGCATGACGTCCTCCACCAGCAGAACAACGCTGCCGGCGGTGTGGCCTGGGGTCTCCAGCACCTCCACGGTGAGATCTCCCACCGGTATCTTGTCCCCCTCCGCCCAGGTCCGGCAGGGGCCGCTGTAAAAGTAGCGGTCCGGCAGGCCCGGCTGCAGCCGCTCCTTTTCATGAATATAGACAGTCAGGCCCGGATATGCCTCCAGCAGCGCCGGCAGGGCGTCCCGGTGGTCATAGTGGCCGTGGGTCAAAAAGACTGCCTCCAGGGTAAGGCCGCTGTCCGCCACCCATTTTAAAAGGGCGGGGGCGTCGGCGCCGGGGTCCACCAGGACACAGACGCCCTTTCCCTCGTCCCCCAGGAGGTAGCAGTTGGTCTCGATAGGGCCCACAACCTTGGATTGTAAAATCATAGGAGTTCGCTCCTTTCCCGCCGGATCTCCTGTTTTCTGCCGGCGGCGTCAAATAAAAATGGTCACAGGAACGCCGTTGGCCGACGATACCTGCTTGTCCGTTTCAAATGCCCTGCGGGGGTCCCGCCGGATGGGGCATCCTCAGGTGAATGCCGCCTGCGGCAGGTCCCGGCGCGCCGGGGCGCCGGAGCAGCCATGTGCCCGGACGGCGGATCCTAGTTTTTTTCCGTATCAAACAGAATGGTCACCGGGCCGTCGTTTACCGAGGACACCTGCATGCTGGCTCCGAATTTGCCGTGCTCTACCCGGAACCCCCTCTCCCGGCAGCGGGCCATAAAGCACTCGTAGAGGGGAATGGCCACGTCGGGCCTTGCCGCGCCGGTAAAGCCCGGGCGACGGGAGGAGGTGTCGGCAAAGAGGGTGAACTGGCTCACCACCAGAAGGCTCCCCCCCACCTGCTCCAGATTCAGGTTCATTTTTTCGTTTTCATCCTCGAAAACCCGGAGATTGCAGATCTTGTCCGCCAGTTTCCGGGCAATGTCCTCCGTGTCCTCCGGGGCCACGCCCAGAAGGACCAGATAGCCCCGCCCGATCTCCCCCACGGTCTCTCCGGCGACGGTCACCGCGGCGGAGGAAACTCTTGTTACAACTGCTCGCATATTTCACAACCTTTTTCAAATTTCAACATGTTTCCGCGCCATTCGAAAGTCAACGAATGACTTGCCTAGAGAACCACCAGGGAGAGCGTGCCTCCCAGGATCACCGCCAGGGACAAAGCCGCCCAAAAGGTGAACAAAGTGGCATTTTTATCCCGTCCGTCGCTGCTTTCCCGGACGGAGCGGGAAATAGCGGTTACCAGGCAAAAGACGAACACAAAGGCCCAGATCGGCCATGTCCATGCCAAGAGAACAGCGAGAAACTGAAACAGCATTTTGATGATCCTCCTTTTGGAAAAGTCATAGGAGCAGGGACCCTTTTCTGCCGTAGCGGGCTGTCAGGAGGCCGTCCGCGTCACCTGGATCACATCGGGGATGTTGCGAATCTTGCCCATGACCTGATCCAGCTGGGCCCGGTCAGCCACGTTGATAGTCACATAGAAGATGGCGAATCCATCGCTGGTGGTGCGGACGTTCATGCCCGCCACGCCCACCTTGCAGGTGGAGAGGGCTGTGGAGATGTCCACCAGCAGGTTGTTGCGGTCCTTGCACACCACCTCCAGCGCGGTGGAGTAGCTGAGGTTGATGTCCTCTCCCCAGCTGACAGTGATCCACCGCCCCGGCTCCTCCCGCTGGTGCTCCGGGGAGGCGTTGGGGCAGTCCTTGCGGTGGACGCTGACGCCGTAGCCCCGGGTGATAAAGCCAATGATGTCGTCCCCGGGCACCGGGGTGCAGCACTTGGCAAATTTCACCAGGCAGTTGGAGAGGCCCTCCACAATGATGCCCTTCTCGCTTCGGGTGCGCTTGGGGGCCGGGGGCTTTGGGTTCTTCTCCACGGACTTGGCCGCCTCGGCGGCGGCCGCCTTCTCCGCCCGCTGCTGGGCGGCCAGCTCGTCCCGGAACCGGTGGACCGCCTTCTGTGCGGTGTAGCCGCCGTAGCCGATGGCGGCGTACATCTCCTCCAGGGTGTTGAAACTGGTGGGCTTGAGCACCCGCTCCAGCACCTCCGGCGCCACCACGGCGCTCATGGAGATGCCCGCGTGCTTGAGCTCGGCCTCAAAGGCGCTGCGGCCGTTGGCGATGTTCTCGTCCCGCCGCTCCTTCTTGAACCACTGGCGGATCTTGCT
>CAJFPI010000015.1 GCA_904398675.1 uncultured Oscillospiraceae bacterium | reverse complement strand
GAGAAAGACCGGAAGGAAGAATGCCCCCAGCCCCAAAAGGACGCCGGCTGCCGCCTCGGGGAACCAGCTGCCGCCGTAGACCGCGGCACAGACGGCAAGGAGGAGGAGCAGCAGCGCCGTGCAGCTGGAGAGGTAGAGGCTGGCCTTCCGGTGTTCCCAGCCGCCGGAGAGGGGCAGCTGGCGGAGGACCACCGGCAGGCAGAGGATGCTGAAGGCCAGCAGGGTGCTGGCTGCCGCGGCGGGGAACCAGTCGCCGCCGTAGACCGCGGCGCAGACGGCAAGGAGGAGCAGGAGCAGCGCCGCGCAGCCGGAGAGGTAGAGGGTGGTCTTCCGCCGCTCCCAGCCGCCGGAGAGAGGCAGCTGACGGAGGACCACCGGCAGAAAGAGGACGCCGAAGGCCAGCAGGACGCTGGCGGAGGCTACCAGGAAGTTATTGAGCCCTATCTGTCCCAGCCAGGCCAGAAGGGACAGCAGGACCAGCCCCAAATTGATGCACAGGTACAGGGATGCTTTCATCCGGGAGAAGGGCGGCGGCAGGGGAAGATCCCGCAGCACCAGGGGCAGCAGAAACACCGAGAGCCCCAGCAGCACCAATGGCGCTGCCTGCAGGAACCAGCCGCCGGCGCTCCAGAGGGCGCAGAAGAGCAGAAGGAGTAAAAGGGACACCGTGAAACCGCCGATGGCCGCGGCGTATTTATGCCGCTCCACCAGGGCGGGGAGCAGCGTCAGGGAGGCGGCCATCATAACCGCCGCCGCCGCGATCCAGAACCAGTCCAGGCGGCTCCGGGCGGCCAGATTGCCGATAGCGCAGCCCAGAAGGATGGCGCCGTACAGGATATATTGGACGCGCCGGTAGGTCTCCACCAGCCGGAGGTATTTCCGGGCCAGCCCCTGGATGGTGCGGGCCTCCGTGTCCTCGCTGGCGGTGAGCAGCTCATGCTCGCTGACCTCCAGCACGGCGCAGATCTCCCGCACCAGCGTGATATCGGGATAGGAGAGCCCCCGCTCCCACTTGCTGACAGCGGACTCCGTCACAAACAGCCGCTCGGCAAATTCCTTCTGGGTCAGCCCCAGCTCCTGCCGGCGCTGCCGGATGTATGCGCCCAGGGTCTTCTTGTTTTCCATCAGGTATCGCTCCTTTATGAGATGCGCCTTGCAAGACTGGTCTCACCTTAGCCCACAGGGGCGGATTTGTCAATCCTTTTGGGGGAAAAGACGGCTCGACTGTCAGGAAAGTCCTTGCAGTGCAAGACTTTGCACCGATACGGCGGTCTGTGCGCAGAGGGGCGGGAAACGAAAAACACAGGTTGATTTTTCACACCCTTCCCCGGTATAATAGGGAATCATGCCCGTCGTTTTCCGGCGGGACGGCAGTCAGCGCAGAGCCGGACGGCCTGTGCGGGAGGAGAAGAGAAATGGATACGATTTTCTATAACGGGATTATCCGGACAATGGACCGGGCTTATCCCCAGGTCAGCGCCATGGCTGTGAAGGACGGCGTCATTCTGCGCTTGGGGAGTGACCGGGAGATCCTGGCCCTGAAGGAACCACAGACCGAGCTGGTGGATCTGGAGGGGAAACTGGTGCTCCCGGGGTTTTGCGACAGCCACCTCCATATTCTGTCCTACGCCATTGCCAAGCGGCAGATCCCCCTGGCGGATACCGGGACCTTTGCCGAGGCGGCCCGGCTCTGCCGGGAGGATGCGGAGCAGGCCAGGGCGGAGGGACGCTGGGTCATCGGCAGCAATTTTAACGAGGGCCACTGGTCGGACACCCACAAAATGCCGGACCGGCACGATCTGGATGCCATTGCCGCGGATGTGCCCATCTATCTGCAGCGGGCCTGCAGCCACATCGCCTGCCTGAATACCAGGGCCCTCCAGCTGGCAGGACTGTGGGACGAGCGGGCGGACACCACCCGGGAGACGATGGACTTCGGCCCGGACGGCCTGCCCAACGGCTATGTCCGGGAGAACACGGTGGTCCGGGTGCGCAGCGGCTGGCAGCGGTACACTGTCCCCGAGATCAGGAGCCTTCTGGAGGAGGGCTGCCGGGACGCGGCCGCCCAGGGGATCGTGCAGATCCACAGCGACGACTTCAACGTGATCGCAGACGGACAGTTTGAGGATGTCCTGACAGCCTACCGCCAGCTCAGTGAGGAGGGGCGGCTGCCCATCCGCGTCAACGAGCAGGTGCGTTTCCGGACAAGGGAGCAGCTCCAGCGGTTCCTGGACCGGGGCTGCCGGGCCAACGACACCTTCGGCCGGTTTAAAATCGGACCCGTCAAGTTCCTTTGCGACGGGTCCCTGGGATCCCATTCGGCTGCGCTGCGCCAGCCCTACCAAAATGATCCGGAGACCCGGGGCATCCTGCTTTTTACAGACGAGGAGCTCTATGCCCTGGCCGAGCTGGCCTATACCAACGGATTCCACCTGGCGGCCCACTGCATCGGCGACGCCGCCCTGGAGCAGATGCTGAACATCCTGGAGCGCATCACCTGCGACTTCCCCAGCCCGGACCGGAGAAACGGTATCATCCACTGCCAGATCATGGACGAGCGCCAGCAGGAGCGGTTCCGGGAGATGAATCTTGTGGCCTACCTCCAGCCCGTCTTCATCAAGGAGGACGCCAAGATCGCCGACAGCTGCGTGGGGACGGCGCTGTGCCGCCAGAGCTACAACTGGCGCCGCTACGGGGATCTGGTGGTCCACATGTGCGGCGGGTCCGACTGCCCGGTGGAGCCCATGGATGTGCTGAAGAATCTCTACTGCGCCGTGACGCGAAAGGGGGACCGGGACGCCGCGCCCTGGTACCCGGAAAACGGCGTGACGCTGGAGGAGGCGGTGGCCATGTTCACCTGGGAGGGGGCCTACGCCTCCTATGACGAGGCGCAGCACGGCACGCTGACCGTGGGCAAATGGGCGGACCTGGTGGTGCTAGACCGGGATATCTTCACCCTGCCGCCGGAGGCGCTGCTGGAGACCCAGGTGCTGATGACAATGGTGGAGGGAGAGGTGGTCTACCGCCGCTGAGACGGCGGCAGGCATGCCCTCTGATGCGAACAGGCTGCCCCAAAAGTCGGTTAGACTTTTGGGGCAGCCTGAAAAAATGCCGTTACCTTCCCGCTGCCCGGCAGCAAAGACGCGCGCTGCCCTGGGGGACAGCGTCATTCAGACTGCCGAAAAAGCCTCGCAGAGTTCATGCCCGCAGGCGGCGCGCGCTGGCGTTCTGGTCAGCCGATCCAGGCGCGGCGCAGCGCCTGTGCCAGAGCAGTGATTTCCCCATCGGGGAGGGAGGCGTAGCCGATGATGACGGTGCTGGGAGGACATGGCTCGGGGTGCTCCAGATAATACCCGCTGAGCCCTGTGAGGCCCGCCCCAACGGCGCGGGCGGAGCGGACCATCTCCGCCTCACCGGGTCCGTCCTCCAGCGTCAGCAGGAGATGGAGGCCGGTGTGTTTTCCCTGGAGACGGATCCGGTCCCGGCCAAGAGCCTCTTCCAGGGCGGCGCATAGGCGCTCCATCCGGTTTTTGTATACATTCCGCATCCGGGAGAGGTGGCGGGTGAAGTGGCCGCCCTCCATAAAGCGGCACAGGGTCTGCTGTTCAAAGCGGCTGACGGTGTTGGCATAGGAGCCGTAGGTGACACGATACCGCTCCAAAAGCTCCGGCGGTAGCACCATGCAGGCGATACGGATGCTGGGGGCCAGGCTTTTGGAAAAGGTGCAGAGGTAGACCACCGGTCCGCTCTGCCCCGCCATCCCCTGGAGGCTGGGCAGGGGACGCATGTCAAAGCGGAACTCCGCGTCGTAGTCATCCTCAATGATGTACCGCCCAGGTTTTTCCCCGGCCCAGCGGAGGAGCTGGCTGCGCCGGGACACCGGCATAGTGACGCCGGTGGGGAAGTGGTGGCTGGGCGTGACGCAGCAGAGACTGGCGCCGGAGGCGGCGAGGGCCGCCACATCCAGCCCGCCCTCGTCGATGGGGACGCTCACGCAGGGGATGCCGTTGTTGCGGAGGATGGTCCGCACCCGGCGGTAGCCGGGGTTCTCCACCGCTGCCGTGCTGTCCGGCAGCAGCCGGGCCAGAAGGCCCAGGAGGTACTCCGAGCCGGCCCCCACCACGATCTGCTCGCTGCTGCAGGCCACGCCCCGGTAGGCGGCCAGATATCCGGCAATGGTCTCCCGGAGGTTGGGATCCCCCTGGCGGTGGCCGTGGGAGAGGAGCTCCGGGGCGTCATAGAGCAGCTCCTTTTGGATCCGCCCCCAGGTGCGGAAGGGGAAGAGGGCGGTGTCCACGCCGCCGGTGGAGAGATCATATCGCCACACAGGCGGCTGCGGCAGGGGCGGGATCACCCCCGCCGGAGCCGGCGTGTGGAACTCCTCCGCCGCGCCCAGAACGAAAAAGCCGCTTTTGGGGCGGCTTACAATGTACCCCTCCGCCGCCAGCATCTGGTAGGCGGTATCCACTGTGTTGACAGAGATCCCCAGCTGCTGGGCCAGGCTCCGCTTGCCCGGCAGACGGGTACCCGCGGAGGTCTTGCCGGAGCGGATCTGGGCAGCCAGGGCATGGTATAGCTGCTCATAGAGCGGCGCCTTGGCGCTGCTGTCCAGGGACAAAGGCAGCTGCAGCATAAAATTCCCCCCTCAAAACTGAATCCATAAAAAATACCTGTTCTGGATATTTTAATAGTACCAGACAGCGCTATAATAGCAGTATCAAGAGCCGCTGTCAAGAAGCGGCTGGGGAGGAATCAATATGCAAAACAAGAAAGAACGTCAGCTGATCGTAAAGCTCTGCGTCACCGCCATGATGGTGGCCATCGTGTTTGTGGGGAACTATCTCCGCGTCAAGATCCCTGTGAGCCTGGGCGGGACCACCTCCTTCACCCTGGCCAACATTTTGTGCGCCCTGGCGGGCATCCTGCTGGGCCCCTGGTGGGGCGGCCTGGCTGCGGGCCTGGGCTCCGCGATTTACGATATGCTGGATCCGGAGTATATCATCGAGGCGCCCATCACCTTCCTGACCAAGGGAATGTACGGCCTGATGGCGGGACTGATCCTCTACTATGTCTTCCGCAGCAGCCGGGAAAAATATCTGCCCCAGGCGGCGGCCACGGCCTGCGCGGCAGTGACCTACATCGTCCTCTACTCTGTGAAAAACTTTTTCTTCAACGGCATGTTCCTGGAGGGGTTCACCCAGCCTGTGCAGTGCTGGATGCTGGTGGTGTCCAAGCTGCCCGCCTCCCTCTTCAACGGCGTGGTGGCCATCATTTTTGCCCCGGTGCTGGGGGTGGCGCTGCTGCGGGCCATCCGCGCGGCCCACATGGACCGGCTCCTGGCGTGAGCAGCCATCAAAAAATGCCCCGATCCCAATTTGGGATCGGGGCATTTTTTCAATTTCATGCAGCCAGACGGCGGGACATCACATGGCTGAGGGCCTTGCTGCAGCCAGCGGCCACCAGGCCGCAGACCACGATTTCCAGCAGGGCGTTCACCGTGAAGAACCCTACGATGATCTGCCAGATTGTGCTGCCGGCAAAGTAGGAGGAGCCGGAGAAGAACAGGACGACCGCGCCCACGAAGAAGACTGTGTTGGTCAGGCAGCCTGCCAGGGTGGTGGCGGTGAGAGCCAGGGCGCCGCTGTGTCCCCGCTTGCTCAACGCACGGAAAAGCAAACCGGCTATAATGCCGATGAGCATGCGGGGGATCATGCAGGTGATAAAGGTGTAGACCGGGTTGATGGCCAGCAGCGCCGCACCGAAGACGCTGGTGCTGAAACACTGGGCAAAGCTGGTGGCGCCGAAGACAGCGCCGAGGAATGCCCCATACCACGGCCCCAGAAGAACCGCGCCGATGACCACCGGGATGGTGAGGAAGGTGATCTCCACCGGGCCGATAGCCAGATAGCCGACAGGGGTGAAACTCATCACGAGGATAATTGCCATAAGTATGGCCGTCAGTGTCATCTTATGGACTTTGTTCATGCTGGTGTTCATAGGGATGCTCTCCTTTGCGGATCTTTCACCGCGTGCTGCCGTCTCTTTTGGGGAGTACGGCGCACAAATTCATATAACAACGGCCGGAGCCGCTATTATCAAGGTACCTGATCAGGGCCGCCGGGGCTGGTTGAGCTGATAGAGACGGAGAAGACCCTTCAGCGTCAGATCCCGGTCCTGTAAAATGGAGTGGCTGCACCGCACCGTGGCCAGCTCCGCGCTGCCGCCGGTGGCGATGATCCTTGCCCCGGCCATGTCCTTCATGGCGAGGAAACGGTCAATAAACCCGTCCACCATCATGGCTGTGCCGGTGAGGAGCCCCAGCCGCATGGCCTCGCCGGAGGTCTTGCCGATCAGCGGGTCCTCGTCGGTGTGCAGGGAGATGGACGGCAGCAGGGCGGTGGCGGCCTTCATCATCTGGGCGCTGGCGTAGAGGCCGGGAAGGATCACGCCGCCCAGATAGGTGCGGCTGCGGTCTACGGCGGCGATGGTGGTCACCGTCCCCGCATCCACCAGGATACAGGGCGCGCCGTACTCGGCCAGGGCCGCGGCAGTGTCCGCCGCCAGGTCCGCCCCCAGCTGGGTGGGGTCGTCGATCCGGATGCGGAACCCTGTCTTGGTGCCGGGCCCCACCTGCAGCGGCGCAAGGCCCGCCAGGGACCGCACCGCCTCCTCCACCAGACCGGTAAGCCCCGGGACCACCGAGGCCATCATGCACCCGTCCAGCTCCTCAATGGGGATGCGGTGGATGTGGAGCAGGTCATAGAGCAGCGTGGCGTACTCGTCGGCGCTGCGCTCGGTGACAGCGGAGAGCTTGGCCCGCAGCCGCAGCGTCTCCCCGTCGAAAATGCCAAGAGCGATGTTGGAGTTTCCAATATCAACTGCCAACAGCACCAAACCGCCCCCTTTTCCCGCTGAATCCCTGATTCCGCCGCTATTGTACTACGGAATCCCCTGTTTGGCAAGATGGAAAACCTGCCGGTTTTTCTTGACAACTGCGAACAGACGTACTATAGTTTGACTAGAACATCTATTCGAGAAAGGGCGGGGAGAAGGATGGACGTGCTGGAGAAACTGACCATTTTAGCCGACGCGGCCAAATACGACGCGGCCTGTACCTCCAGCGGCGCCCGCCGGGGCAGCCGAAAGGGGTGGATCGGCAACACCTCATCCTCCCTGGCAGGCTGCTGCCACACCTTCTCCGCCGACGGGCGGTGCGTCACGCTGCTGAAGGTGCTGATGACCAACGCCTGTGTCTACGACTGCAAGTACTGCGTCAACCGCTGCTCCAACGACACCCGCCGGGCGGCCTTCACGCCGGAGGAGCTGGCAGAGCTGACCATTCAGTTCTACCGGCGCAACTATATCGAGGGGCTGTTCCTCTCCTCCGGGGTGCTGAAGAGCCCGGACTACACCACCGAGCGGATGATCCGCTGTCTCCGCCTCCTGCGGGAGCGCCACCGGTTCAACGGCTATATCCACGCCAAGGCCATCCCAGGTACGTCGCCGGAGCTGGTGGAGCAGCTGGGCCTTTTGGCGGACCGGCTCAGCGTCAATATCGAGCTGCCCTCGGAGCAGGGGCTTAAGACTCTGGCTCCCAGCAAGACCAAGGCGGACATTCTGCGGCCCATGGGGCAGATCCGCGCCCGCTGCCTGGAGAACCGGGAGGAACTGGTGAAATACCGCCACGCCCCCCGGTTCGCCCCCGCCGGCCAGAGTACCCAGCTCATTGTAGGGGCCACCGCCGACACGGACCGGCACATCCTCCGCCTCACCCAGGGTCTCTACGACCGGTACGGCCTCAAGCGGGTTTTCTACTCCGCCTATGTGCCGGTGGTGGAAAACAGCCTTCTGCCCGCCCCGGACACCAAGCCGCCCCTCCTCCGGGAGCACCGGCTCTACCAGGCGGACTGGCTGCTGCGGTTCTATGGGTTCCGGGCGGAGGAGCTGCTCAGCGACGAGAGCCCCAACTTTGATCCCCGGCTGGATCCCAAGTGCTGCTGGGCCCTGCAGCACCCGGAGCTGTTTCCGGTGGAGGTGAACCGGGCGGACTATGAGACCCTTCTCCGGGTGCCGGGGATCGGGGTGAAGAGCGCCCGGCGGATTTTAGTCGCCCGCCGGGCGGGGAGCATCCGCCATGAGGACCTGAAAAAACTGGGCGTCGTCATGAAACGCGCCCAGTATTTCCTCACCTGCCGGGGGAAAATGGCGGAGGGGCTCCGCTTTTCTCCGGCCAATGTGCAGCAGTATCTCATCGCCGCCGAGGGGGCGGCAGCGGGGGAGACGGGGGAACAGCTGTCCCTCTTCGCCTGAGCCTACGCCAGCACAGCGGCCCACAGGGGGATGGTGGCGATGGAGAGGAGATGGGACACCAGCACCGTACCCGCCGCGTCAAACTGGGCGTCCTGATGCCGGTTATAGCGCAGGGTAAAGGAGGCGGACAGGGAGGCGCAGGGCAGTGCGGCGCAGGCGACCACCACCTGCCGCATCTCCTGGGTGATAGGGAGGGGCAGGACAAGCAGATAGAACAGCGCCGGCAGCGCCAAAAGGCGGAAAGCGCCGACGAGGGCATATTTCACCCGCAGCAGCCGCCTGAGGGGCCGCTTGCCCAGCACCAGGCCGCAGAGCATCATCCCCACCGGGGAGGCCGTGGCCGCAAGGCCCGACACCACATCCCCCAGCACGGCGGGAAGGCTCCACTGGAACACATAGAACACCAGCCCCACCAGCACGCCCAGCATGGGCGGGGAGAACAGGGAGCGGATCTTCTGCCCTGTGGTGGTTTTCTTTACCTCCATCTCCGGCGGGGCCAGCAGGTGGTGGGAGCCGCTGTAGAAGACCACCCGGATGGGAACCAGGAAGATCATGAAGTAGAACAGGGCGTGGGCGCCGAAGAGGGTCTCCACAATGGGGAACCCCATGAGGGTGAAGTTGGTAAAGACCATGTTGAACCGGACGATGCGCCCCCAGTCCCCCTTTTTGAGGACGTGGAAGGCCAGCTGCCCCAGCAGCAGGGACACCGCTAAAAATCCAACGGACAGCACCAGCAGCACCGCGCAGTTTTTCAGGTCCTGGGGATCGAAGGCCAGCTGCAGGGACTGAAAGATCATGCACGGCAGGATGATATCTGTGAAGAGAACAGAGAGCTGCCGGTCAAAGTCGTCACTGACCATGCGGCGTTTCTCCAGAAAAATGCCGATGCCCACATAGAGGATCAGCTCCGTTACCAGCTGCAGAGCCAGCATAGCATCACGTTCCTTTCTGTTTCCCTCCTACTCTATCAGCCCACAGGGAAAAAAGCAAGCCGATTTTTCCCCCTGCAAAAGGGGGCAGGCTGCCGCGCCCTTTGTCAAAAAAGCCTCGCAGAGTTCCGTCGTCTGAAGACGACGGAAGAAAATGA
Organism: uncultured Oscillospiraceae bacterium; assembly: GCA_904398675.1. Taxonomy (GTDB): domain Bacteria; phylum Bacillota; class Clostridia; order Oscillospirales; family Oscillospiraceae; genus CAJFPI01. Next base: position 2,300 of record CAJFPI010000015.1, on the reverse strand, counting down.
AATCGTTTTTCCGGCGGCATGTAAGTCGGAAAAACACTTTGCGCGGAGTGAGCGTCGAATCGTCCGCCATAGGCGGACGACAGAGGCGCAAAACGCAGCGAAACCTCTTTGTCGGAAAAGGTGTCAGCTTTTTTCGACAATCTGCAAGCCGCCGGCCTATGCCGGCGGCTTTTGTTTCTGCACCGATTTATTGCAGCATCTCCCGGGCAAAGGCGATGGCCCTGTCCTCCACCCCCGGGGAGCGGAGGAGGCTGCCTGCGTCGTTGGCGGTCTCCAGCAGGGCGAACCGGGGCGGGAGATAAAAGCTCTTATTCATGTTCAGGGAGCTGAGCAGCTGCTGGGCCACCAGATCACCCCCGGAGTAGCCGGACACCACCAGACCGTACAGCCGCTTTTCATAGAACCGGGTCTGGCGGAAGAGGGCGGTGAGGCGGTTGATGCAGGCGGTGAGGTTTGCGGAGAGGGCGTCGTTGTAGTTGGCGCAGAGCATCACCAGCGCGTCGCTGCGGCGGATGGCGGGGAACACCTCCTCCACCATGACGCCGCCGTAAAAACAGCCGCCCTGGTCGCCGAAGTGGCGGCAGGTGGTATAGGTGCAGCCCACACAGTCGGCCACCGCGCCGTTTAAAAGGCAGTACTCCTCAACGGCGACGCCTATAAGCCCCCGTTTCACCAGGTCCCAGAGGGCCAGTGTGTTGGAGGTCTTCCGGGCTGAGGCGTGGACCGCCGTGAGGCGGCGGAGAGGGCTGGGACCCTGCCAGGCCGTCAGGCGGTCCACCAGGTCCTGAAGGGCGATGGTGCAGGCGGTATCCACGTCAGTGCCGTGGATCTCCGCCTGGGTGTGAAAGTTCCGGAGGGACCCGGTGATCTCCACCAGGGGCCGCCCCAGAAAGGCGCAGCCGGCCATGTTGGCGGAGAGGGCCAGGGTGCGGGCGATGGACTTGGTATACAGCTCCCCCTGGCCGGAGACCACCAGCGCGGCGGTGCAGCCGTCGAGAAAGCCGGGGGTACCCCGCAGCTGCCGCAGCATCTGGTAGTACCCGTCGTTGCAGCCGCAGTCATCCAGCGCCACGGCAAAGAGGATCCGGCCGCCCATCCCCGCCTCCAGCCGGTCCGTCAGGACGCAGCCCGGCGGGAGCACCGGCTCCAGCCGCTCCATCAGAGCGGCGCTGCAGGGGCTTTTCGGCAGGACAACGGTAAGGGACATACGCATCGCTCCTTTTCAAAAACAAAGTGAGGATGGGGTCTGCGTCGGCCGGGGTCAGATATTGTGCAGCAGGTCTGTGGTGTTCTCCAGACGGCGGAAAAGGCCGTCCGGCAGGGGCAGCTGCTCCACCGCGGGACCCGCCGCCGTCAGCTGGTTTTTCGCCCCCAGGAAGATGCCCCCCAGATACTGGGAGGAGCAGTGCCACTTCCCCCGCAGGCACAGCAGCACCGACAGCGCCCCGGAGCTGAGGGCGGGGGCCACATAGGGCTTAAAGCCCAGGCCCCGCAGCTCCAGGTTGGCCTGGAGGGTCTGGGCAGTCAGCGCCTGGGAGAGGGCGTCGTCATAGTGTTCGATGGAGTTTGCAATAATCAATCCTTCACCGTGCGGGCCGAAGGCGCGGCCATCCTGGAGGAAGGAGGCGAACCGGGAATCTTTTCTGGCGTAATAGGCGGCCCGGGCGTTCATCACCCCCAGGCCGAAACCCTTCACCTGGTGGGTGAGGAGGCCCTGGAAATCCAGCTGTCCGTCGTCCCCGCGGTTGCTCTCCAGCAGCGCGGCCCGGCAGAGGGGATCCACCGGATCGCTGACCACGCAGAAGAGACCCTTGAAACGGGCCTTGCGGGCCAGCCGGGCATATTGGGTCACCAGCTCCCGGTTCAGCTCATACTGGGCCATCCGCACATCCCCGGTCTTCACCGCCGTGTCCGGTACGAACCGGGAGGCGCAGAAGAGGAACACGTCACAGTCGAAGAGACGCTCCTGTTCCACAATCTCTACCGGCGGCAGGGCGTCGTAGTCCCAGGGCCAGGCAATCTGGTTCATCTCAAATTCCCAGCGACGGGCGGTCTCCGGCCGCACATCACAGATGCCGATGGCGGAGAGCACATCGCCCCCCAGCAGGCGCAGACCGGTGAGGAGGGTGCTGCCCACGTCCCCCAGGGCCAGCAGGTGCAGCCGTTTTTTCCCTGACGGCAGCAGGGGACAGAGCAGCTCCTCCCATCTGGGATGGTCCAGGTTCACCCCCCGGACCCGGTCAGCAGCGATGGCCGCCGCCAGCTCCGGGGAGACAGGGGGCGGCGGGGGAAGGCGGCGG
>CAJFPI010000014.1 GCA_904398675.1 uncultured Oscillospiraceae bacterium | reverse complement strand
GCCGCTGCCGCTGGGTCCCACGGACCCGGCGGACCTCCTCCAGCTCCTCCTTGAGCTTGTCGATCTTCCGGTGGATGTGCCGCCGGTCGGTCTCCAGCTGGGTCTCGCCAGGGCCCTTGGAGCCGATGGGGCCCTTGCCGCTGGTGCCGGCCTGCCGCTCCAGGTGGGTCCACATGCCCACAAGCCGGGGCAGCAGATACTGATACTGGGCCAGCTCCACCTGGAGCCTGCCCTCCTTGGTTTTGGCCCGCTGGGCAAAGATGTCCAGGATCAGGGCGCTGCGGTCCAGCACCTGGACCTTCAGCTCCTCTGTCAGCACCCGCATCTGGGAGGGGCTTAAATCGTTGTCAAAGATGACGGTGGTGGCCTCCTGGGTGCGCACCAGCTCCCGCACCTCCGCCACCTTGCCCTCGCCGATAAAGGTGCGGGGATCGGGGCTGGCCTTCCTTTGGAGGACGATCCCCACCGTCTCGCCCCCGGCGGTTTCCACCAGAGCGCCCAGCTCCTCCATGGTGTCCTCGTCCGCGTTGTCCCGGCCGGAGAGCTTGGGGCTGTTCAAGCCCACCAGCACCGCCCGGTCACGGACCTCCTCTGTGGTATGATGTTCCATAGCACCTCACAAATTGTTTTCTATTTTCAGTATAGCCCATTGTCAGGGAACTTGCAAGCGTTCCTTCAGCACCCGGCGCATCCGCTCCAGGTCTCCGCAGGTGAGCAGAGGGATCCATTTCTCGATCTCCTCCGCCGGCAGATCCCACCACCGCAGCCGCTCCAAAAGCGTTTCCATCTCCCGGTCAAAGCGGCGGCGGATCAGCCGGGCGGGGTTTCCCGCCACAACCGTGTATGCCTCCACATCTCCGGCCACCACGCTCTCTGCGCCAATAATGGCGCCATTTCCGATGCGGATGCCGGGGAGAATGGTGACGTTCTGGCCGATCCACACATCATTTCCCACCACCGTGTCCCCCTTGCAGGGGAGATCTTCCATCTCCGGCGGCGCACAGCCCCAGCCGGCAATATGAAAGGGGTAGGTGGTGAGGGCATTCATCTGGTGGTTGGCGCCGTTCATGATAAACTCCACCCCAGCGGCAATTTGACAGAATTTTCCGATAACCAGCCTGTCTCCGTAAAAGGGATAGTGATGGGTCACATGGCGCTCAAAGTCCCGCCCGCTGAAATAGGTGTACTCCCCCACCTCAATATTGGGCCGGGTGATGGTGGGCCGCACCAGGGTAAGCTCCGTCAGATCCTCCCTGGGGAAGGGGTTATCAGGGTTTGGTATCATCTGTGTCCTCCTTTCCGCAGTCCGGGCATTCCCGCAGAATGCCGCCGGCCCATGCCAGCAGCACCCTGCTCCATGGGACAAGCTCCTCCTGTGTCAGAACCTTTCCCGCCCGAAGTGCCTGCCGCCGCCTCAAAATCTCCTGATCCGCCCCAGCGGCGTGGGTCTCCAGCGCCCGGCTTTCCGGACACCAGGGGCCGCCCCGGGCCACAACAACGGCCCGCAGCACAAACAGCGCAGACTTGTACAGCTCTCCCAGCAGCTCTGGGCTGCCTGTATGCAGCAGATTGTGGACACAGCCGTGGTAGATGGCCCCAGCGCCTGCGCAGGCCGAATCCACCGCCGCGTCCCGCCCCACCAGGGGGCGGAGAAATTCCAGATCCCCCGCATAAGGGCGGGTGTCATAGTAAAACTGGAACAGCTCTCCCCGGTCCCAGGCCATCATCTCCTCCCTGCCGGAAAAAAAGCCGCAGGATTTCTCCCGCTCCGGCAGCCGGTCCAGAATGTCCCGGTAGATCAGCACATCCGCCAGCTCCACCCGGTCCAGAATCACCACCAGGTCGATGTCGCTCCGGCCCGTGGCCTCCCCCCGGGCATAGCTGCCCTGGAGGCCCAGACACACCAGACGGCCGGGGAAGGCCGCCTCCAGCAGATCCCGGGCCATAGCCATATAATGAGAAATCTCCATTTGTCCGCTCCTTTATACGCTCATCTGCAAAATCCGCCGGGCTGTCTCCTCCACGGAGAGGCGGGTGGTATCCAGCTGCGGCAGGGGCAGGCTCCGGCAGGCGGCGTCCCGGCTGAGGGCCCGGCGGACCTCCGCCTCGTCCCCGCCCCGGTCAAGGATGCGCCGGCGCAGCTCCGCCGCGCCGCAGGTGAGCACCACCGGGCGCCAGCGCACCGGAAAGCCCGCAAGGGCCGCCTCCAGCGCCGCCCAGGTCTCCGGCAGATGGAGGACCCAGGAGAAGAGGATGCGGTCAAAGTGTTCGTTTTGGGCGAAGTTTTTCAGAAGATGGCAGATATTGTCCAACGCCATGGCCCGGGTGGCCGCGTCAAAATGCCAGTCCCTCCCCTGCTGCCAGCACCAGTCCCCATCCAGCCACACCGAACGGCACAGGCCCTCCATCAGGCAGGCGGCGGCAGCAGTCTTCCCAGCGCCCATGGCGCCGGCAATGGCAATAATGGTTTTTTCTCCCACGCTCTCCCCCTTTTTTTGATGCAAAAAAACACCGTGCCGCAAACTACGGCACGGTGCGTTTTTGGAAATGCAATTACTTCTCAAAGCCGAACTTCTTGTTGAACTTGGCAACACGCCCGCCGGTATCAACCAGTTTCTGCTTGCCGGTGAAGAAGGGGTGACACTTCGAGCAGACTTCCACGCGGATATCTTTCTTCGTGGAACCTGTCTCAATTACATTACCGCAGGCGCATTTAATCGTAGTCTGCTGATAATTGGGATGGATACCTTCCTTCATTGCTCTTGTTCACCTCTTTCCTCACAAAATTACTCTCCTTAGAAAGCCGGATAGTATTGTACCACGGTTTTTTCAAAAAAGCAAGTGTCTTTTTCCTGATTCTCCGCAGATCCGGTGGAATTTTCCTATTTTTAGGCGGAGACACTGTCAAAAAATGACTCCACCAGCGTGGCCAGGGCCTCCGGCGCATCCCGGTTCACCTCATGGCCCGCCCCCGGCACAAGGCGGAGAACCGCCCGGGGAATGCGCTGCGCCAGCTTCTCCGACGCGCCGCGGTTGGCCCTGTCTGCCTCCCCGCAGACCACCAGCACCGGCATCTCAAGCTGGGACAGGCGCTGGGAAAAGTCCAGCGTCTCCATGGACCGGGTGAGGGCGATGGCATCCCGCTTGGTAAGCCCCATGGGCTGGAAGGACTTCTCCCCCATCAGGCGGAAGAGCCACGACTGGAGGCGGAGGAGCTTTTTCGGCATGCGGTACTGCCCGCAGACAAGGGCCAGGGCGCGGACGCGGTCCGGGTGGTTCAGGGCGTAGTGCAGCGCCAGCACCGCCCCCAGGGAGAGGCCGCACAGATCAAGGGGCTCCTCCGCCCCATCCAGGCAGGCGGAGGCCGCCTGGTAAAGGCTGTCATAAACTGCCTCCTTCCCCGCTATGAGGGGGAAGAGGTCAGGGCAAAAAACGCCCTCCTGCCTTGTCAGCGCCCCGGTCACCTCCGCCCAGTCAGCGGCGCGCTGGCCAAGGCCGTGTAGAAAAATCCTCTGCATCCTGCTCGCTCCTTTCCCGTTACAGCTCCACCGTGTCGCCGGTGTAGAAATAGTAGAGCACCTGGCGGCACACAGGCCTTCCAAAAATCCGCTCCAGCGCCCCGGCATAGGCCGCCACCTGGGGGCGATACGCCTCCGTCCGCTGCCGCAGGGCCCCGCCGGAGACCCGGTCTGTTTTGAAATCCACCACTACAAGGCCCGCCGGCGTCTCAAAGAAACAGTCCACCACGCCCTGGAGGAGGATCTCCTCCCCCGCCGCCGCGGGATCCAGAACGCTGTCCGCCGGCACCAGCAGGGAGAAACAAAACTCCCGCCGCAGCCCCTCGCTCCGTCGCATCTCCTCCGCCAGAGGGGACTGCAGAAACCGCTCAACGGCGGCGCAGTCCACCGCAGCGGCTTGCTCCGGCGTGAGGCGGCCCTCCGCCGCCATCCTCTCCACAGCGGCAGGGACGTCGGCGCATTGGAGGTCCAGATGCTGCATCACCGCGTGGAGGGCGGTGCCCCGCTCCGCCGCGGTCAGCTGTTTCCCCTCCCGGCTGATAAAACCGGGACGGGGGAAGGCCCCGGCGGGGGCGGCGGGCCGCGCGGTTCCCTCGGCGATCTCCTGGTCCCGTTCCCGCCCCTTCAGCTGGGTGGCGGTGACCTTGGTGGGCAGCGTCTCCGCCGCCTCGTGGGGATAGATGAAATCCAAAAGGTCTATATCAAAGGAGAGGGCCGGCCGCTCCCTCGCCTCCTCCACCGCCGCCAGACGGCCTACCCGGCTGCCAGGGGCAAAGTCCTCCCCGCTGTGGACCATCACCGTCCACGGCGTCTCATCCAGGGCGGGGGCCGCCGCGGGCTCCGCCTCCGCCAGGGCCCACAGGGGCCGGGCCTCCGGCCGGCTCAAGAGGGCCAGCAAAATCCAGTCTCCCAGGCTGGAGGCCCCCTCCACAGCGTTGGGGGCCACCGGCGAGAGGGCGGAGGCGGTGAGCCGGGACAGACGGGTGGGGGCGCTGCGCATGGTGGTGACCAGGATCAGCCGCTCCTTGGGCCGGGTCATGGCCACATACAGCACCCGCATCTCCTCCGAGAGCATCTCCCGGGAAAGCGCCCCCTCGATGGCGGCGCGGGCGGCGGTGGGGTAGCTGATGCGCCGCTCCAGATCCACCCGCTTAGGCCCCAGGCCGTAGGCCGGGTGGACCAGCACCGGCGCGCGCTGGTCCTGGCGGTTAAAGTTCCGGTTCAGGTCCGCCAGGATCACAATGGGAAACTCCAGGCCCTTGGAGCGGTGGATGCTCATGATCTGCACCCCTTCCCCGGCGCCCCGGGCGGCGACAGGGGGCTGCTGGCCGTTTTCCATCATATCCCGCAGGTGCTTTACATAGGCGAAGAGGCCACGATACCCCGCCGATTCAAAGGCACAGGCATTTTCATAGAGGGCCGTCAGATTCTCCCGGCGCAGCGCGCCGCCGGGCATGGCACCGAAGACGGCGGGCAGGTGGAGCTGATCGTAGAGCTGCCAGAGCAGCTGGTGGACCGGCAGATCCCGGGCCGCCTCCCGCAGCCGGGCAAGGAGGGCGAGGAAATTGGACACATCCTCCTCCCCCTGCTCCCCGGCGCGCTCCAGCGCGTCGCAGAACGTCCCCTTGAGACACCCCCCCCGGATATGGGCCAGCCGGTCCGGGGAAAAGCCGAACACCGGGGAGCGGAGAACGGAGATCAGCGGCACGTCCTGATGGGGGTTGTCGATGATGCAGAGGAGGTTATAGGTTACCGCCACCTCCATGGCGGAGAAGAAGTCCCCGGTCTCCTGGCTGGCACAGGGGATCCCCTGCTCCTGGAGCGCCTTGCCAAAGGTCTGGAGGTTTGCGCTGGGGCTGCGCATCAAAATGGCGATGTCGCCGGGGCGGCAGGGGCGCATGGTCTTTTGGTCCTCGTCGTAGACAAGGCATGGCTCATCCAGAAGGCTGCGGATCCGGGCCGCTACAAAGCGGGCCTCGGCGGCGTGGGCGTCCAGCCCCCGGACGCCCCACTCCGGAGCAGGCAGATCCAGCAGGTGGAACTCCACGCCGCCCCGGCTCACGTCCTCCGACGGCCCCGGATAGAGCCGCTCCTCCGCGCCGTAGTCCATCTCCCCCATCTCCTGGGACATGATGCGGGAAAACACAAAGTTGGCCGCGTCCAAAATCTCCCGGCGGGAGCGGAAGTTGTTGGAGAGGAGGATCTTCCGGTCCTCCCCCTCCCCCGCCTCCGCCGCCGGGCGGAAGGCGCGGTATTTCCGAAGGAAGATGGTGGGGTCCGCCAGGCGGAACCGGTAGATGCTCTGTTTCACATCCCCCACGCAGAAGAGGTTGTGCCGCTGGGCGGCCAGGGCCTCAAAGATGCAGTTTTGCACCTCGTTGGTGTCCTGATACTCGTCCACCATGATCTCCGTGTACCGCGCCCCCACCCGCTGGCACAGCTCCGTGGGCGCTCCGTCCTCCCCCAAAAGGAGGTCGATGGCATAGTGCTCCTGATCGGAAAAGTCCGCCGCGTTGCGCCGGATCTTTTCCCGGGAAAAGCTGCGGGTGAAGTCCTCCGCCAGGCGCAGCAGCGCCGCCATGGCCGGGGCTACGGCCGCAAGGTCCTCCATGGCCTCCGCCGCCGTGCCGTCCAGGGCGGCCAGGGCCTTCTCCAGCTCCTTTTTGCTGGCGTCCCACTGGGCCTTGATCCGGTTTTTCAGCGCCGGGTCCTCCGGCTTTCGCACCGCTCCCAGCCGGATGGGGACCAGCGACGCCCCGGCCACGGCGTCCCACCCCCGGGCGCACCGGTCCAAAAGCTCCCCCAGCTCCTCCACCCGACGGGCAAAGCCCGGGCCGTAGGCGGCGGAGATCTTCCCGTCCCCCGCCATCTCCTCCAGGCAGCCGGAAAGGCAGTCCCGCCAGTGGCGGAGCTTTCGCTCCAGCCGCCCCAGGAGGAGGGGCGCGTAGAGGGTGTCGTCAAACCCTTGGGGCAGATGCTCCCAGCGGTCAAGCTCCCCCTCCAGCCACCGGTAGGGGTAGGCGTGGCTCTGGAGCTTGCCGCTCAGCTGCAGCACCAGCGCCTCCAGGCCGCTGTCGTCCCGGCCAAAGCCGAAGGTGTCCGCCAAAAGGCGGCCGCCGGGGTTCTCCCCCGCCTCCACAGCGGCATAAAACCGCTCCATCACCTCCCGCAGCGTCCGGCGGCGGAGAAGGTCCGCCTCCCCCTCGTCCAACACCCGGAAATCCGCCGTGAGGCTCTCCTCCCCGTGGGCGGGCAGGAGGTGGACATTCTCCCGGATCAGCCCGGCGCAGAAGGCGTCCACGGTCTTGATGTCGGCGCGGTAAATGCGGTAGAGCTGCTGCTGGAGGTGGTAGCCGCCGCTCCTTGCCAGCTGTGCGGCCAGGTCCCCGGCAATCCGGCTGCGCAGCTCCGCCGCCGCGGCACGGGTGTAGGTGATGATGAGGAAGTCGTCAATATTCCGCCCCTCCTCCAGCACATAGCGGAAGAGCCGCTCCACCAGCACCCGGGTCTTGCCGGAGCCGGCGGCGGCGGACACCAGGAGGTTGCCCCCCCGGTTTTCCACCACGGCCCGCTGCTGCTCCGTGAGATTCAGCTTTGCCATGTCTTTCCCCCCTTCTCCGTCCCCTCCAGGGCCTCGTCCACCACTTTCCAAAATTCCGCGTCGTCCATCCTGCGGATGTAGCGGGGAGAATCCTCCGGCTGCCCGTCCATAAAGTGGCAGCAGGCGGCAAATTCACAGTACTGACAGGCGTTGTCCGTGTCGCTGCGGTACCAGGGGTCCGCGGCGATCTCCCCCTTGTGGATCTCCTCCCCGATGGCGGCCAGCGTCTTATCCAAAAACTGGCTGAGCTTGCCCAGCTCCGCCGCGGTGGCCACGCCGTGGGTGATGTTCCCCTCCTTATCCAGCGTCAGGGGCAGAAAGCGGGGCGTGGTGAGGGCGTCGTGCTCCATGGCCTCCAGCACCCGCCGGTCATTGAGGAGCATGCCGCTGCGGCGCAGCTCCGCCTCCATGGCCCGGCGGATCTCCCCGGGCGAGGCGCTGCGGGGCAGGCTGAGGATCGTGTCCCGGGCGGGGAAATACAGCACCCCCGCCGGAACGATCTCCCGGCCTCCGAAGAGCCGCCCCCCCTCCCGCTGGAGGGCGAAGAGGTAGAGGAGCATCTGGAGGTTCATGCCCCGGGCGATGTCGGAGAGCTCAAAGGATTTTTTCCCGGTCTTGTAGTCCACCACCCGGAGGTAGAGCTTGTCCCCGTCCACCCAGCCGTCCACCCGGTCCACCTTTCCGTTGACGGTAAGGCCCTCCAGCTCCGGCGCCTCGATGGTGACTGCGGGGAGCTGGCCGTCCTCGTCACTGAAGGACAGCTCAAAGGCCAGGGGGACAAACTGGGAGCAGCGCAGCTCCTCCACCGCGTCAGTCACCACCCGCCCCGCCGTGTCCTCCAGGCGGTGGAGGAGATAGCGCAGCCGGGCCGTCTGCTCCTCCATAGGGCCCACGGTCTCCCGGAGATAGGCCCGGACATGGGCGGCGGTGCGCCGGCGCAGCTCCTTTTCCGTCAGCTCCTCCAGATCCCCCGCCCGCTCCGTGTCCTCCAGCACATGCTCCAGCACATAGTGCTGGAAATTCCCCACCTGCAGCGCGTCAAAGGCGGCGCTCTGCCGCTCCCGCGCCCGCAGGCCGTAGCGCATGAAGTAGGCGAAGTGGCAGCTGCGCAGCTGGTCGATGCGGCTGGCGGAGAGGTGGATCTCCCGGCCGTAGAGGGCCTGGACCGCCCCGGCGGAGAGGGAGCCACGGTGCATGTGGGCGCCCCGGTCAACGCCATCCAGCGCCTCCCTCCAGTCGGGCCGCTGCCGGAAATAATCCAGCAGTGCCGGGTCGGCAGCGGTGGCGGCCACGTCAAAGGCGGGCAGCTGCGCTGTCAGGCGAAACGCCTTTTCAGGGTCTTCTTTTTCAACCTTTACGCCCTTCAGCCGGGCGCAGATCCTGTCGATGACAAAGGCCGGGCGCAGGGCGGCGCCGTCCTGGGCGGCGGTGGGGTAGCTCACAAAGAGCCCCGCCTCCGGCTTTGCCAGGGCGGCGTAGATATTCTGCAGCTCGATGTGGAGCCGGTCCATCCCGTGGGGGGCCAGGCGGATGCCCCGGTCCAGCAGCGCCTCCCGCTCCTCGTCGGTGAGGATGCCCTCGCTGGCCACAGAGGGCAGGACGTGGTCGTTGCACCCCAGGAGAAAGAGATACTTCACCCGGTGGCGGTCATTCATGGAGATCTCGGAGAAGGCCACCTGGTCCATAGCCGCCGGGATGGTTCCCACGCTGTACTGGCTCACCACCAGCCGCAGCAGGCGGTAAAACTCCTCTGTGGACAGGGGGCTGTCCCCCAGGATCTCCACAAACTGGTCCATGATCCGGCACAGCAGCTCCCACAGCTGCCGGTACTCGTCCGCCAGCTGCAGCCGCCCCGCTGCCCGCAGCTCCTCCGTCCGCTGCTCCAGCCGGCGGGGAAGGTCGATGTCCTCCAGAAAGCGGTAGAGGGCCTCCATGTATTCCGCCGCCGTCCCGGCGGCGCGGAGGGCGGCGGCAAACCGCGCCAGCTGGGGCCGGATCTTCTCCCGGGCGGCGTGGATCTCCTCCAGCAGCTGCGCCCGCTCCGGCGTCAGCTCCGCACCGTAGCCGTCGGGGCTGGCGGTCCACTTCTCCTCCCGCAGCCACTGGCTGCCGTCGATCTCCCAGGTCAGCGCATAGTTCTCCAGCAGGTCGCAGTCCCGGTCTGTCAGTCCGCTGAGGCCGGTCTTCAGCATGCGGAACACGTCCTCATAGGCAAAGCCGTCGGTCACCGCCTTGACGGCGTAGAGCACCAGGGCCATCACCGGCTTGTCCGCCAGGTCGCTGCGGCGGCTGAGGTACACCGGGACGCCGTAGCGGCCGAAGATGCTCTCCACCGCCGCCTCATAGTCCGGGAGATTCCGTACCGCCACGCCGAAATCCCGGTACCGCAGGCCCTCCCGGGCCGCCATGGTGCGGATCTGGGCGGCGGCGCGCTCCACCTCGGAGGTGACCGTCTCCGCCTCATAGAGGCGGACGTCGTCACAGGGCCCCTCCCACACGGTTCCCTCCCCGAAAAAGGTGCGCTCCAAATGGGCCAGGGCAGTGCCCGCCTCCCGGGGGGCGTCAGTCGGCAGGTCCTCCGCCGGGACGCCGCAGTCCGCCGCCACCTCCCGCAGCCGGTCATAGGCCCGGTTCCCCGCCTGGAAGATCTCCAGTCGGCTCCCCGCCTCCCCCAGCAGCGTAACCGTCACCGATTCGGCCTGCCGCAGCAAAACGGCGATGACCGCCAGCTCCTGGGCGGTAAAGTGGGCAAATCCATCCAGATAGACGTCTGCCCCCACAGCGTATCGGGCCTGGGGCAGCTTTTGGAGCAGGCGCTCCATCTCGTCGGTGAGGTGGTCCCCGCCCCGCCGGAGCTTTGTCTCGTAAACGCCGCAGATCAGGGCAATGTCCCGTAGCTTGTCCCCCATGCCGCCCTCCAGCGCCTCCGCCTGCTCCAGCAGCGCCTCCGGCGTCACCTGATAGCGCTGCAGCTCCTCGGAGAGCTGGATGAACCCCTGGAGAAAGGCCGCCTTCTGGGAGGGACGGCGGTAGACCCGAAGACTGCCCCCCAGCTCCTGGAGCACACGGTGCATCAGCAGAATCTTGCCGCCGCCGTCCAGCACCGGCGCGCCGGCGCCCCCCACCTCCGCCAGCACCCGGCGGGCCAGGCGGCGGAAGGTCAGCACCTCGGCAAAGCGGCTGGCGCCGTCGCCGCAGGCGTGGCACAGGTCCACCTCCGCGGCATAGGAGGCGTGGTCCGGCACCAGAAGGACCTGCCGCCGCTGCGCACCTCTCTGCCGGATCCGCTCCAGAACACGCCTGGATTTTCCGGTGACCGCGCGGCTGCGCATCAAATACAGCATGTATTTCTCCTTTCTCTCCCTTTTTCTGCGCTGCAAACTGAAAAAAGAGACGGGGATCCTCCCCGTCTCCGTGTGTCAAATCCTGGGACAGATAGGAGGAGCGGGCATAACCGCGGATCAGCCCGCCCTCCCCGCCGCCTCCGGATCAGGCCAAGGAAGAGCCGTCCGGCAGGAGGAACAGATCCTCCGACGGGGTGGAGGCGTCCACCGTCAGCGCCGTCATCCGGTAGACCAGCTCCTCCCACTGATAGGTTTCTGCCCCGGCCAAAAGCCCGGTCTCTGCGGAGATCCAGTACTGGGTATAGTACCCCTCCCCGTCCGGCAGCGTCTCCACCGCGATGCAGTAAAGCCCCTGATAATCCCCATAGGATGCGCTTGCGATCTCTGAGACAGGCAGCTCCAAAATATCCTCATAGGTGGGGATGCGCTGCTCCGTATCGCTGGTAAAATCCCCGGTGGGCAGGGAGATCCACTCCCTGGCGTCGTCATACCAGATGCAGCTGGTCTCCCCGTCCGTCAGCAGGTGGCGGATGCTGCCATCCGCCTGCCGGGAATCCACCCGGGTGAGACTGCCGCTGACATAGGTCTGCAGCTCCGCAGATTGGGAGCCGCCCTCCCAGAAGGTCTCCACCGTCACTGTACGGCTGTATGCCTCCAGGCGGGACATGGTGGCCACCACCCGCTGCACTGTCTCCGTTGTAATGCCTACAAGCTCCAGAGAGGAGGTGTCGCCGGACTCGCCGTCGTCCCCGCTGGGGGAATTTTCCCCGTCCTCAGGCAGGGTAATACGGTCCGCCTGGCGGACCGTGCTGGTGGCAAAGAGCACCACCACAAGAAGAATCAGGATGCCAAAGCCCAGGCCGAGCATGGTCATCCGCCGCCGATCCATTGGCACCCCTCCCTCTCAGCTGTGAAAATCCTCCGGTTTCTCCCCCCGGCCAAAGTGCCAGAGCACTGCATCCGCGATCCGGCGGCAGGCAAAGCCGTCGCCATAGGGGTTCACCGCCCGGGCCATGGCCTCATAGGCCTCCCTGTCCCGGAGCAGCCGGGACGCCATGGCGTAGATGGTTTCCTCCTCCACACCGGCCAGGGCCACCGTCCCGGCGGCCACGGCCTCCGGCCGTTCCGTCTCCCGCCGCAGCACCAGCACCGGCTTTCCCAGGGCGGGCGCCTCCTCCTGCAGCCCGCCGCTGTCCGTGAGGACCATGTAGCACCGTGCCATCAGGTTGTGCATCTCGTCCGCCGCCAGGGGCGCGATCAGGTGGATTCTCGGGTGGTTTCCCAGATAGGTTTTTGCCGCCTCCTGCACCGCCGGGCTCAGGTGCACGGGATAGACCAGCTCCGCCTCCGGATGGTCCTCCGCCACGCGGCGCAGGGCCGTCATGATCTGTTCCATGGGCTTTCCGTAGTTCTCCCGGCGGTGGCAGGTCACAAGGAGGATCTTTTTCTCGCCATAGGGGAGCCGGTTCAGAAGATCTGTTGTAAAGCGATACTCCTTGTCTACCGTTGTTTTCAGGGCGTCGATCACCGTATTCCCCGTCACAAAGATCCCCTGGTCCACCCCCTCCTTCAAAAGGTTCTGCCGGTTGTTCTCCGTGGGGCAGAAATAGAGGTCGGCGATGGCGGTCACAAGCTTTCGGTTCATCTCCTCCGGGTAGGGGGAGTATTTGTCATAGGTGCGCAGCCCCGCCTCCACATGACCCACCGGCACCTTGTGATAAAAGGCGGAGAGGGCCCCGGAGAAGGTGGTGGTGGTGTCGCCGTGGACTAAAATCAGGTCCGGCCGCAGGGACTCGATGGCCTCGTCCATGCCGGTGAGGCAGCGGCTGGTGATGGTGGAGAGGGTCTGCCGGGGGGTCATGATGTTGAGATCCCAGTCCGGCTGGATCTGAAAGACGTTGAGCACGCTGTCCAGCATCTCCCTGTGCTGGGCCGTGACGCAGCAAAGGGACTCGATCTCCTCCCGCCCGGCCAGCTCCTTGACCAGGGGAGCCATTTTGATGGCCTCCGGCCGGGTGCCGAAGACGCTCATAACGCGGAGCTTATCCATTCTTCTCCTCCTCTGTCTCCTCCCCCGCCGTCTCCGGCGGTTTCTCATCCGCCTTCTTTTTCTCGCCGACGCCGCCGTCCCCATGGTGGGGCGGCCAGATGGCCCGCACCGCCACCACGGCGCAGATCACCAGCGCCAGGATAAACAGCGCCGCCTTGCCCGCGGAGGTGGTGGTGAGCATCACCGCGCTGAGCCCCAGCACGCCGGAGATGATATACAGGGTGGACACCGCCTGTTTCTGGTTCATGCCCATGTCGATGAGCTTATGGTGGACATGGCTGCGGTCCGCCGTCATGGGGCTCTGCCCCCGGAGGATCCGGCGGATAAAGGCAAAGCTGGTGTCGAAAATGGGGAGGCCCAGAATGATAAAGGGCACCAGGAAGGAGATCACCGCGTAGTACTTGAACAGCCCCTGGATGGACACCGTGGCCAAAATAAAGCCCAAAAAGGTGGAGCCGGTGTCCCCCATGAAGATCTTGGCGGGATTCAAGTTATAAGGAATAAAGCCCACGCAGGCACCCACCAGCGCGCCGCAGACAATGGAGATCTCCCACTCCTGCAGCATCACCGCCAAAATCAGCATGGTCAGCGCGCCGATGGTGGACACCCCGTCCGCCAGGCCGTCCAGCCCGTCGATCAGGTTCACGGAATTGGTAATGGCCACGATCCAGATAATGGAGATGGGATAGCTCCAAAAGCCCAGAACCCAGTAGGGGTTGTCGCTGAAGATGTTGGGGTTGTTGATCACCTCGATCACCACCCCGTGGTACACGGCACACAGCGCCGCCAGGATCTGCACCACCAGCTTGAGCTTGGCGGGCAGGGACTTGATATCGTCCACGATTCCCAGCACCACGATGATGACAGCACCGATGAGGATGCCCTGCAGCTCCCGGTCAATTTCTGCAAAGATCAATACACTGATGACAAACCCCAGAAAGATGGCCAGGCCCCCCAGTCTGGGGATGGGGTGGTCATGCATCCGCCGGTTGTCCCGGGGGATATCCACCGCCCCGATGGTAAAGGCCAGGCGGCGGACAAAGGGCGTGGCCGCAAAGCTGATGACCAGCGCCATCACCAGCGCCAGCATCACAGTGACGATCAAATCCTGATTGATAGCCATATCCATCCTACCTCGCCACAAAGCCGATTTTCTTATAAACCTTGCGCAGCGTTTTATTCGCCACATAGGACGCCTTCTCCGCCCCGGCCTTGTAAACGCTCTCCAGATACGCCTTGTCCTGGAGAATGCGGCTGGCCTCCTCCCGGATGGGGCGCAGGCACTCGATCACCGCGTCGCCCACAGCGGGCTTGAATTTCCCGTAGCCCTGGCCGTCAAACTCCGCCTCGATCTCCGGCATGGTCTTTCCGGTGACGGCGGCGTAGATATTCATGAGGTTGGAGACCCCGGGCTTTGCCGCCGGGTCATAGCGGACGCAGCGCTCCGTGTCGCTGTCGGTAACGGCCCGCTTGAACTTGCGCTGGATGTCCTCCGGCTTTTCCATGAGGAACACGCACCCCTCGGGCATGGACTTGCTCATCTTGCTCTCCGGCGCACTGAGCCCCATGATCCGGGCACCGGCCTTGGGGATATAGGGCTCCGGGATTTTAAAGACGTCCCCGTAGATATGGTTAAAGCGCTGGGCCACATCCCGCGTCAGCTCGCAGTGCTGTTTCTGGTCCTCCCCCACCGGCACATAGTCCGGCTGGTAGAGCAGAATGTCCGCCGCCATCAGGGCCGGATAGGTGAAGAGGCCGCCGTTGATGTTGTCCTTGTGCTTGGCCGCCTTGTCCTTGAACTGGGTCATGCGGCTGAGCTCGCCGAACATGGTGTAGCAGTTGAGCACCCAGCCAAGCTCCGCGTGGGCGGGGACATGGGACTGGATGAAGAGGGTATTCTTCTCCGGATCCAGGCCGCAGGCGATATACTGGGCCAGCTGCTCCAGGGTCCGCCGGCGGAGATCCGCAGGGTTCTGCCGCACGGTGATGGTGTGCATGTCCGCCATAAAATAGTAGCAGTCAAATTCCTCCGCCCTGGCTCCCCAGTTCTTGATGGCGCCCAGGTAGTTGCCCAGGTGCAGATCTCCGCTGGGCTGAATGCCGGAGAGCATAACCTTCTTCTCATCCATTGCTGATTCTCCTTTTATTGATCCTTGGTGATTCCGCAGGCCGCAAAAAGCCCCCCTCCGGGTGCGCCCCTCTTTTGGGGCAGATTGGGGGCGGCGCGCTCTTCGCCCGCCAGGGCCGCTGCGGCCTGTGCATTTCCTTCAGACCGCGCCGCAGATCCGGCGCGGAGAGGCCTGCCGCGCAAATGCACGGTAAAAATCAGTTTATTCTACCACGCTCCCCGCAAAAGTGCAACCTCCTGTTCTCATTTTCGCCGTTTTGGAACAGTCCCCGGGCTGCACCGCCGCCTGCATGCCGGAGGGCGGCAGCACAGGGGCGTTGCAGCCGGCGCAAAAATGCAGTAATATAAATGGTATTCTGAGAAGAACAGCCCTGCATGCAGCATCGGGGCCGGGCTGCGATAAACAGGAGGAGGCAGGGCATATGTGGATCGTGTACATCCTCCGCTGCGGCGATGGAACGCTGTATACCGGCGTCACCAACAACCTCCCCCGCCGCCTGGCGGCCCACCGCTCCGGGAAAGGCGCCAAGTACACCCGGGGCCGGGGCCCGCTGGCGCTGGCCTATCAGGAGCGCGTACCGGACCGCTCCGCCGCCCTCCGGCGGGAGCGGGAGATCAAGGGCCTCTCCCGGGCGGAGAAGGAGGCTCTGATTGCCGGCCAACGCCAAAACCGCACTCCCGCCGGCAAAAGAGAAGAAAATCCGGCGGAGGAAATGGCGGCATGCCCTTGCCAGACGGTGAAATTTGAGATATAATGCACGGGAATCTGCTCAAATTACCACACACGGGAGGAAGATCCAATGTCCCTTGACATGACATATTTTAACGACATGGAGGCCAAGATCCCCCACGGGAAGGTCCGCACCCGGTTCGCCCCCTCCCCCACCGGCTACATGCATGTGGGGAACCTGCGCACTGCCCTCTACACCTGGCTCATCGCCCGGCACAGCCAGGGTACCTTTATCCTGCGCATCGAGGATACGGACCAGACCCGGCAGGTGGAGGGCGCCACGGAGCTGATCTACCGCACGATGGCTGAGTGCGGCCTCACCCACGACGAAGGGCCCGATATCGGCGGTCCTGTGGCCCCCTATATCCAGACGGAGCGCCGGGACACCTATGGAAAGTACGCAAGGCTCCTGGTGGAGCGGGGCCACGCCTACTACTGTTTCTGCGAGAAAACGGAGAGCGAGGAGGACAGCGGCGAGTTTGACCGGGGCGAGGACCCCTGCCGCTCCCTGGACCCCGCCCAGGCCCAGGCCCGGGTGGATGCGGGAGAGCCCTATGTGATCCGCCAGAGGATCCCCCACGAGGGGACCACCACCTTCCAGGATGCCATCTTCGGCGCCATCACCGTGGAAAACAAGACCCTGGACGACCAGGTGCTCCTCAAGCGGGACGGCCTGCCCACCTATAACTTTGCCAACGTCATCGACGACCACCTGATGGGCATCACCCATGTGGTCCGGGGCAGCGAGTATCTCTCCTCCGCCCCCAAATACAACCTCCTGTACGAGGGCTTTGGCTGGGAGATCCCCACCTATGTCCACTGCTCCCCCGTCATGCGGGACCAGCACAACAAGATGTCCAAGCGCCACGGGGACCCCTCCTACGAGGATCTGCGGGCCCAG
>CAJFPI010000013.1 GCA_904398675.1 uncultured Oscillospiraceae bacterium | reverse complement strand
GGAGCTGCCGTCCTGCCGGCGGAACCGGAAGGTGTACCACACCAGCTCCGGCGACGCCGGGGCGGTAAACTGCCCCTGGAACAGGGCGCGGTCGCCGGAATAACCGGCAGCAGGCAGCTCTGTCTCCTGGCGGCAGGAGGCAAATTCACCATAGGTCACCAGGGTGCATGCGGTAAAGCCTTCCCAGGCATGGGGCCGGAGGGTAAAGGTCACAGGGGTCCCCAGCGGCACGGCGCCGAAGGGGGATTTGCAGCTTGTGTCACGGGAAAAATACACAGAACGGTCCAGCATAGTTCAAACTCCGATCAGAAAACTACCCCGCAAAAGCGGGGCGGGTAAGCTTAGTAGTCGATGGCGGTTTTTTGGTGGACCCATCGGTAAACCGGAAAGACCACCAGAAGAAAGGGCAGGGAGATCAGGAACTCCTCCACCGCCAAAACAGCGGCAGCCCCCACGGCGCCGGAGGATGCCAAAAGCACAAACCGGGCCAGCGCGGTGATGAGGTAACAGACGGCGGTGGAGGCCAGGGAGCAGAGAAAGCCGGGGGAAAAAAGGCGCTCGGCTACCAGCGCCGCCACCAGTGCCGCCAGAGTAAAGGTGAATGTGAAAAAACCGGCTGCCGGCGCAGTGGTCCCCAGGTCGCAGAGGACGCCGAAGACCAGGGCAAAAATAGGGCCGGCCCGGCTCCCCTCATAGGAGGACACCACCCCTACCAGCATCGGCGCCAGAAAGGGGGTGATCCCATAGAGGGAAACATGGTCCGCCACCAGCAGCTGAAAAAAGGACAGGACCAGTGTGGCCAGCGCATAGATGCACCAGCGAAAAACCAGATACCGCTTTGGCAAGGGCCCGCCTCCTTTCCTGCCGCCCACCCGGCGGCTGCACTTATTCTACAATGGAGAAATCTGTGATGACAAACACCTGGCTGAGGGCAGAGAGATCCACCGCTGGCGTGAGGACAGCGTATTGGGCCAGTCCGTCGTCGTCCGTCATCACCTCGTCCACAGTCCCGATCACCAGCTGGGAGGGGTAATACCCGCCAAGGCCCGAGGTAACCACCAGATCCCCCACCTGGGGGGAGGCGTCCGCGTCCAGATAAGCCAGCTGCAGCCGGTTTTGCCCCATCAGGGAAAAGTCCCCCCGGGCCACGCCGATATCCCCGGTGCGGAAAATCTGGGCGCCGATGGAGGTGTCTGTGTCGATAATGGTGGTGCAGGTGGACCAGTTGCTGCCGGTTTCACTGATGACGCCCACCAGATCCCCGGTCTCCGTGATGACGCAGTCCCCCACGGAGACGCCGAAGGAATCGCCGATGTTCAGCGTCAGGGTGGAGGCCCAGTTGGAGGTGTCCTCCTGAATGATGCGGGCGGACTCCATATTCAGCTCCCGCCGCTGCTCCCGCAGATCCAGCAGGCGGCGCAGGGTGGCGTTTTCCTCGCTGTCCCGCTCCGCCTGGCGTAGCTGCTCCTCCATCTCCGCGATCTGGATTTTCAGCGCCGCGTTTTCCTCCTGCAGCGCATCAAACTCTGTGAGATAGCTGTGGATGCCCTCCACCCACCCGGTCACAGCCGTGGCCGCCGAGCGGAAGGGGGAGGACACCGTCTGCACAATGTTGCTGAGCACGTTGGTGTTGCTGGAGAAGAAGGACAGCAGGCTCAGCGCCACGGCCACCACCGTGGCCACGGAGAGAACGACGATGCCGTGCTTGGTCAAAAATCGTTTCATACCAATATCCTCACGCCAGAAGATCTACGCCAAAGGCTGTCAGCATCCGGGACAGCCGGCGCACCGGCAGCCCCATCACGTTGAAATAGTCTCCGCGGATCGACTCCACCAGCAGCGCCCCCCGGCCCTGGATGCCATAGGCTCCGGCCTTGTCCATGCACTCGCCGGTGGAAATGTACCAGCGGATCTGGGCGCTGGTGAGGGGGGCAAAGCGGACAGCGGTGGACTCCACCTCGGTCCACACCTGTTTTCCGCACCGGGCCGTAACGCCGGTGCAGACCAAGTGCTCCCGGCCGGTCAGGGCCGACAGCATGGCAAATGCCTCCGCCTCGTCCCGGGGCTTTCCCAGGCGCTTGTCGTCCAGGAAAACCATGGTGTCCGCCGCGATGATAAGGGCGTCGCTTTCACACAGCACGGCGGCGGCGGACGCCTTTTTGGCGCTGATGGCCGCCACGATCTCCTGGGGCGGCAGCGCAGGATCATAGCTCTCGTCCGCCTGTGGGACAAGAATGTCAAAGGGCTCCAGCCCAATGCGGTGCAGCAGCTCCTGCCGCCGGGGGGACTGGGAGGCCAGGATGATTCGACGCATAAAAAACCTACTATCTGTAATAAAATTTATAAATATAACAAAAAGGAATATAATCAGGGAATCAGCGTATCCTCTGGGATCACAGCGATGCCAATATCCTCCTGATCAAAATAGGCGTTGAGGATCTCCACCGCGGTAGAGGCCAGGGCAGAGCCGCTGCCGCCCCGCTCCACCGCCAGGGCCACGGCGATCTCCGGATCGTCGAAGGGGGCAAAGCAGACAAAGACGCCGTTGTCCGTGCTGTTGCCGGTCTGGGCGGAGCCGGTTTTGGCGCCGGCAGAGACAATGCAGCTGCGGAAATAGGAGGAGACCATGCCGTCGGACACCAGATAGCCCATGCCCTCCTTGACGGCCTCCAGGGTGGAGGCGCTCATCTCCACCGTGTCCACGACTTCCGGCTCATAGGTGTAGATGGTGGCGCTGCCGTCATAGGTCTTCACGTCCTTGAGCAGGTGGACGCTATAGCGGTCCCCGCCGCCCACCAGGGTAGCCACATAGTTGGCCAGCTGCACCGGCGTTGCCAGCGTGGCGCCCTGGCCGATGGAGATCTGCAGCAGGTCGCCGCCCACATACAGCTGTCCCACGCTGTCCCGGTATTCCGGCCCGTCCAGGATGCCGGTGCGCTCCGGCAGCTCAATGCCGGTGCTCTGGCCGATGCCGAAGGCGGCGCCGTAATCATTGATGGCCTCGATGCCGGTGAGCCGCCCCACCTCATAGAAGAAGTAGTTGCAGCTCTGGGCGATGGCCTGGGAGACGTTGATGGTGCCGTGGGTGGTGCCGTAGGACCGGTAGATCCAGCAGGCGGGGGTGTACCCGGCGTACTCGTAGAGCCGGTAAACGCCCCGGTCGGTGATGCGGGTGGTGGGGGTGATGGACCCGGTCTCCAGCCCCGCCACGGCGGTGATCATCTTAAAGGTGGAGCCGGGGGGATACTGCCCGCTGAGAGCCCGGTTGAAGAGGGGGTTGCCCTCCTGATTAGCGATGTCGTTGTAATTCTGGCGGTAGGCGGCCAGACTGTAGGTGGGGTAGGAGGCGGCGGCCAGAAGGTCCCCGGTGCCTACCTGGATCACAGCCGCCGCACCGCTGCGGGCGGTGTAGCCGTCCTCCTCGATCATGCGCTGGATGGTGGCGGCCAGGGCGTTTTCCACCGCCTCCTGGAGGTCGATGTCGATGGTCAGGGCCACGGTGCCGCCGGGCTGGGGCTCCTTGGTGTACACCTCGCCGGTGATTTTCCCGTCCTCGTTGGTGGTGATGGTGCGGGTGCCGTCAGTACCCCTGAGATAGGACTCAAAGGCCAGCTCCGCCCCAAATTTGCCCACCAGGTCGTCCTGGGCATAGCCCAGGGCGAGGAAGGCGTCCTGATCGCTCTCGTCCAGGGAGCCGATGACGCCGATGAGGTGGGCGGCATAGTCCGTGTTGTACTCCCGGACCGACTCGGTGCCCACCACCACGCCGGCATACTGCCCATCGTTCAGCAGGGCGATGAGCTCTGCGTCCACATCCTCGGAGAAGACGTAGGGGGCCACATAGTAGTTGGAGAGATTGCGGAGGGACAGCTCATAGCGCACGCCGATGATCTTCCGTGCCTCCGACAGGGGGAGGGAGGGGTCGATCTCATAGTAGTCCCGCAGCATCTCCAGCAGCTCCTGGGCGGAGACGTTGGCATGGCTGAGCCCCGCATCCTCCATGGCCTGGGCCGTCAGCGAGGGGTTGGGAGATTCCTCTGTCAGGTCCTTGGTGGACCAGCCCAGCTGGCTCAAAAACGCCTGGAACCGGGAGCGCTGGGTGCCGCCGGCGGTAGAGGTGGTGTAGGTATAGGGGGCGGTGCTGGTGATGGGCAGGTTGTCCGTCCACGCCACGCCCTGCTCCTCACACAGCTGGATCAGGCGCAAAATGGCGTCGTTCTCATCCTCCCCCTCCTCCAGCTCGTCCGGGTCAAAGGTGATGGTGTAGATCTGGCGGTTGCTCACCAGGACCTTGCCGTTGCGGTCGGTGATGATGCCCCGGCTGGCCTCCACCGTCTCCGTCACAGCGATGCGGCTGGAAGACTGGCGGTAATAGGTCTCATAGCCCAGCACCTGGGCGTCGTAGAGCACAAAGACAAACAGCACCAGGCACAGGCAGAAGATGCCGAACAGCGCCCGCAGGCGGAAGAGATAGCGTTTCTGGTTGTTTTCTTCCATTGCCTTCCTCCTTACATCACTTTATTCCACGCCCCGGTAAAAAAGTCCCCGGGTGAAGGTTTCCGGCTGCCAATCGCCCCTGCCGGCGTAGCGGGAGAGGACGGCGGCGCACTGGCCGGGCGCCTCGGTGGTAAAGCGGAGACGGGCCCAGGTGAGGCCCAGCTGCAGATAATCCGGCTTGTCGGCCAGAAACAGCACCTGGCTGTTTTCCACCTCGCTGCGGCAGCCGAAGACAGGGCAGACGGGGAACGCCGC
>CAJFPI010000012.1 GCA_904398675.1 uncultured Oscillospiraceae bacterium | reverse complement strand
TTGCGCACCATCCGGGCGGTGTACCGGGGCACCAGGTCCGCCGCAGGCGTCTCCACATCCAAAAGCTCGATCAGGCTGCCGGGGCCGCCGCCCTTCACCACCGGCTCGTGGAGGGTCATGGGCGTGTCGAAGGTGGCGGACACCTCCCGGGCAAGGCCGATGACGCTGAGACAGTCGGGGCGGTTGGGGGTGATCTCAAACTCCACCACATGGTCATCCGCACCGATAACGGCTTTGATGTCGTCTCCGGGTTTCACGCCCTCCTCGTGGAGGACAAAGATGCCGTCGGGAATGCAGTGGGGGAACTCCGCCTGCTGGGCGCGGAGGTCCTCCAGGGTGCAGATCTTGCCCTCCTTAGTGTTGAAGGCCACCATGTCCCCGGCGTGGATATTGGAGCAGGGGGTGACAGCAATGGCGCCGGAGGGGCCATCCTTCTCCGCGTAGGAGAGACGGCAGGTCCAGCGCCCGTCCTCCGCGGCCTTTACCGCCTCTACCCGGGCGGCCACCACGCTCCCGAACACCTTGTCCCCGGGCTGGATGTCGGCAGAGATAGAGGGCTTCTCCGGGTCCAGGGGATGGTAGTCGTTCAGGAGGGCG
The DNA here is from genome assembly GCA_904398675.1 of uncultured Oscillospiraceae bacterium. Taxonomy (GTDB): domain Bacteria; phylum Bacillota; class Clostridia; order Oscillospirales; family Oscillospiraceae; genus CAJFPI01. The sequence goes on along the minus strand of CAJFPI010000012.1, from coordinate 3,802 downwards.
GCGGGGGAGATGGCGGCGTAGGGGAAGTTCCGCTCCTCCAAATTCAGCTCCTTCAGGGAGCAGAGCATGCCGTTGGAGAGGACGCCCCGGAGCTTGCCCTTTTCAATTTTCTTGCCTCCGGGCAGGAGGGACTTGTGGAGGGCCGCAGGGATCAGGTCCCCCTCGTGGATGTTCCAGGCCCCGGTGACGATCTGCACCGGCTCGGCCTGCCCCACATCGATCTGGCAGATCCACATGTGGTCGCTGTTGGGGTGGCGCTCCATGGAGAGGATCTTTCCCACCACCACGTTTTGGATTTCCGCGCCCAGATCCTCCGTGGTCTCCACCTTGGAGCCGGAGAGGGTCATGGCCTCGGCAAAGGTTTTATCATCAACATCGACATGGACAAATTCGTCCAGCCATTTTCTGCTTAACAACATATGTGGTTTCTCCTTACTTTTTTGAGAGCTTGCCCAGGTAATAGGTGATGAATGCGCCGACAATGGCGATTGCGACCACAATATTGAACCCTGAGTAGGGAAAGAAGATGGTGGCAAGGCCGCCTGCGATAAGTGTAAGAACAATTTCCCAAAAGATGATGCCGCCCATAGCTCATCCTCCTTATGATTCGTTAGAAAGAAAAGGCTCATCGGTTCCGGGGAATTGTCCGCCGCCCGGCGAAAAAATGACAATCGTGTTTGTCAGGACATGGGCATTTGCAGGCCCGCCGTTCCTGATGCAAAAATGCACAAAATGGAATCTATTTTTTCGGCGACATGCGCGTCGAAAAAATCCATTGACCCGCGCGCCGGGGGCGCGCCCACCAGTGACCGCGTCACTGGTGAGGGGGAATCGAAAGGGGGGACGCAGTCCCCTCTTTCAGTTTAAAACTGCTCCAAAAACCGCACGTCGTTTTCAAAGATCAGCCGCAGGTCGGCGATTTTGAACTGGCGCATGGCCGTGCGCTCCAGGCCGATGCCGAAGGCCCAGCCGGAGTAGACCTCCGGATCGATGCCGCTCATCTCCAGCACCCGGGGGTGGATCATCCCCGCTCCCAGGAGCTCGATCCAGCCCTCGCCCTTGCAGGTGGGGCAGCCAACGCCGCCGCACTTGTGGCACTGCACGTCCATCTCGCAGCTGGGCTCGGTGAAGGGGAAGTGGTGGGGGCGGAACCGCGTCTGTGTCCCCTTGCCGTAGAGCTTTTCCACCATCATGTTCAGCGTCCCCTTCAGGTCGGCCATGGTGACGTTTTTGTCGATCACCATGCCCTCCACCTGGTGGAACATGGGGGAGTGGGTGGCGTCCACCTCGTCCTTCCGGTAGACGCGGCCGGGGGCGATGATCCGGATGGGCAAGGGCATGGTCTCCATGGCCCGGACCTGCATGGGGCTGGTCTGGCTGCGGAGCATCACGCGGCTGTCGGTGTCGAAGTAGAAGGTGTCGCTCCAGTCCCGGGAGGGGTGGCCCTCGCCGGCGTTGAGCTTGTCAAAGTTATAGCTGGCCAGCTCCACCTCCGGACCGTCCAGAACGGTGAACCCCATGCCGATGAAAATTTCCTTCAGCTCATCCAGAGCGATATACATGGGGTGGCGGTGGCCGATTTTCACAGGCTTTCCGGGGATGGTGATGTCCAGCGCCTCATCCTTGAGCCGCTGCTCCAGGGCCTGGGCCTCCAGCACCCTGCCCCGCTCCTCAATAGCGGTCTCCAGAGCCTCGCGGACGCTGTTTGCCAGCTGGCCCATGGCGGGGCGCTCCTCCGGGGAGAGCTTGCCCATCATCTTCAAAACAGAGGTGAGCTCCCCCTTCTTGCCCAGGTACTGCACCCGCAGGGCCTCCAGCTCCTGGGCGCTGCCGGCGGCCTCCAGGGCGGAGAGGGCCTGCTGGCGAATGGTTGCCAATTGTTCTTTCATGGTAAAACTCCTTTGTGCGGAAAAATAAACTCAATGCAGGGTGACGGCGGTGCCGCTGGCGGTGACCATCAGCATGCCGTTGTTGGTACCCAGGACCTCGTAGTCCATTTTGATGCCCACCACGGCGTCGGCCCCCATACGGGAGGCCCGCTCCTCCAGCTCCTGAAGAACGGCCTGGCGGGCATTCATCAGCTCCTCCTCATAGCTGTGGGAGCGCCCGCCGAAAAAATTGGTCAGGCCGGCAGCAAAGTCCTTTACAAAATTCACGCCGGAAATCATTTCACCAAAAACGATCCCAAGATAGCTGTCAATTTGGCGGCCCTCCACACTGGCTGTAGTAGTCAAGATCATGATCTGGCTCCTTTCATGCAACCGATATTTTTGGCGCAGCAAAAACAGCCCTCCGTCCCACCTGTTGGGACGAAAGGCTGTTTACCCTCCGCGGTACCACCCGCATTCGCACATCGTGCGCACTTTCACGCCGGTAACGGGGCGCTGGCCGTCCCTGTCTCCAGGGCTGCTCCCGGGCGAACCAAGGGACACGGTCCAGGCGGGCTTTCAGCCGATGACCCACCCTCTCTTAGAGCCGCAAGCTCCCTATTTTCCCGTTCAACGCGTTTCGCTAAGATTATCTTATATCATATTGTACGCAAAATTGCAAGAGGGAACAGAAAATTTCCCTCTGGGCAGAGGAGCGGGCGGCAGGGAGGAGATTTCCGGCAGACAGGCAGTAAAATGCATAGGCGCATGCCGGGGGCGGAGAGCAGCGGCATATGACGGCGGGAGCGGATCTTTTGGATACCGCTCCCGCCATTTTGCCATTTGATGCTGCACAGGGGACAACTATTTCCGATTGGACGAAACCTTGGAGGGAGCTGCTTTCTTAGGTTAAGCCAGATAGGCGCCGACGCCCTTCTTCATGGAGATGTTGTAGCGGGGCAGTGCGTACAGACCGCCGGAGATATCGGCGGTTTTTTCGGCCGTGGTTACCGTGACGGCGAAATGCTCCGCCAGGAAATCCGCGGCCCAGGGATCCGTCCGCCCATAGGGGTAGGCAAAAAACAGGGGAGCGGCGCCCACGTTTTCCGTTATACAGTCGATGCTCTTTTGAATATCGGGAAACACCCGGGCCTCATAGTCTGCCTGACACTCCCCGTCAAGGCGCTTGATGCCCATCACCGGCTGGCTGCCATGGAGGTTGTAGGTGTGGGAGCCAATCTCCACAAGGCCGGAGGCCGCCATCTCCCGGCACATGTCCCAGGTGAGGAAACCGGGGATGCCTGCATCTATCCGCTGGGCAATGACGGAGATCACCGCCTTTGCGCCAAACTCCTGCAGCAGGGGGTAGAGCAGGGTGTAATTGCTGGTGTAGCCGTCATCAAAGGTGATCATCACCGCCTTCTCGGGAAGGCCGTGGCCGGAGGAGAGCTCGCTTGGCAAGACAGTGGTGTAGCCATGCTCCTTTATCCACTGCAGATCCTCCCGAAACCGGTCCACTGTCAGCCGCCACTCGTTCAGCTCCGAGGGATCCTCCACCAGGTGGTGATACATCAGGACATACAGAGTGGTGTTGTCTGTGGACCACCCCTCATAATTGGAGGGGCTCGGGGACACAGCGGTGTTTGAAAGCCCCGCGCCTGTCAGCAGGAGCACAGAGAGAAGAAAGGAGCACACTTGATTGGCCGCCATAAAAAAAGACCTCCCATGGATTCAAAATAGCTGTCAGACTGCATAAAAGAGGAGACTGTCCTTTTTAGTTTTGGATCAAGCTACCCGCACTATGCAGCCTTTTTATGACAAATACAGCTATCCGCCCTGTCGCTTGAACGGCTCCGAGACAGGGCAGCCCGACAAGACAAGCAGAGCCACTTTTTTGTATATTTAATATAACAGAAATGCGGTTGAAATACAAG
>CAJFPI010000011.1 GCA_904398675.1 uncultured Oscillospiraceae bacterium | reverse complement strand
GGAGGTGGCCCCGTCGCTCTCCCGCCCCAGCAGCGGCCCCAGCAGCACCAGCGACAGCATCACCGCCGCCCGGACCATGGAGGCCGGACAGCCCACCGCCAGGGTGTAGAGGATCAGGCAGGGTATGGCGACAGCCGCCAGCAGGCGGCGGCGGTGCCGCCCCACGAAGAAGGAGAGCAGGGACAGGAGAAAGCCGCAGTGGAGGCCGGAGACGGAGGTGATGTGGTAGATCCCCGCCTCGCTGAGGTCACTGCTGTAGCCGGCGTCAAAGTCGCTGCGGTCCCCAAAGAGCAGCGCCTTGAGAAAGGTGCTCCACCGCTGGCCGTAGAGCTGGTCCAGGGTCCCGGAGAGCCGGCGGGCCGCCAACTGGGGCAGATACCGGAGAGACGCCGTTCCCGGCGTCACGGCCATCTCCCCCTGGGGGTAGAGCAGGAACCAGATCCCCCGGGCGGTAAAGGCGGTGATGGGCGTGCCGTCGATGGAGGAGGCATCCTCCGCCAGCATCACGCCGGAGAGCTGATCCCCCGGCGAGAGCGCCAGCAGCTCCTCCCCGCCGTAGAGCATGGCGCTGCCCTGGAGGGGCGCCTGGCCCAAAATCCGCACAGGGATCCGCATGCGCTGGCTGGTGGCCTCGGCATAGGCCGTTACCTCCACGGCGAGAAAGCGCTCCTGCCCTGCAAGGCGGGAGACCCCGGCGCGGATATAGGTGAGGAAAGCAAAGCAGTACAGGAGGGACACCGCCAGGGCGCCCGCCGCCAGGGAGAGGACCAGCCCCCGCCTCCCCCGGAGCAGCCGCCCCGCACCGAAGAGCACCGCCGCGGCCCCCGCGGCCCAGGGCAGGGCGGCCAGGGGCAGGCAGTACTGGCTGAGGAGGGCCCCGGCAGAAAAGGCAAGGGCGACGATCATCAGTTTCCGCACCGCTGCCGCCCCCCTTCCCGCCTGTCATATCTTTTCTATCATATCATCCCCGCCGCCCTTTCGCAAGGGTCTGCCGGGACAACCGCCCTGGGCCGGACAAAATTCCTGCCACTGCCGGCAGCAGCAAAGTACGGGCCCTCCTCAGGAAGGGTCCGTACTTTTAATAGATATCCATAGATGTTTCAGCGGTACACCACCGGCAGGCCCTTCATCAAAAGGGGATTGATCTCCACCCGGACCAGGTCTCCCAGCTCACAGGTGAGGTCCGTCACATCCACGCAGGTGTGGAGCATCCCGATGTGTCCCAGGGTCCGGGTGGAGCGTCCCCCCACCGCAACCGTGGGAGCTGACGGTTTCAGCAGCAGTTTCAGATTGGAGAGGATCCCCCGGATGCAGTCCTGGGCCCGCCACACATCCCGCCCCCGCTGGAGGGTAAAGCCGTGATAGTAGCCGATGGGGATCACCGCCGAGCGGGTGTCCCGCTTGAGGGTGGTGGCCGCGCCATAGCCCACCGTGTGGCCCTTTGGCAGCAGCCGCAGCTCCTCCACCGACGCCTCGGCGTATCCCACCCGCTTGAGCCCCAGGGGATCCCTCACCGCCACACGGCCCAGGAGGGCCGAGCCCAGGCGGACGCCGCCCAAGTGCATGTCCTTGAACCGGAGGAAGGCGGAGGAGTTGCAGCAGTGCCGCTCCCCCAGGGCATAGCCAGCCGCCTCCAGCCTGTCGCAGGCGTTCTGGAAGGCGGCAAACTGCCGCCGGGTGATCTCCTCCTTTCCAAAGGAGGAGTGAAAGTGGGTATATACCCCTGTTACTTGGACCATCTCCCCCAGAGCGTCTAAGGTCTGGCGGATAGCCGCCTCTTCAGCGGGGAGAAACCCATAGCGCCCCATGCCGGTGTCCAATTTCAGGTGAACCCGGGCGCAGACGCCCTTTTCCTCCGCCGCGGCGCGGATCACCGCGCCGTCCGCCGGAGAGCTGAGTGTCAAAATGCACCCCAGATCCAGCAGCCGCTCCACCTCCTCCCGGTCGGTGGTGGCCCGGAGCATCAGGATCTCCGCCTCCTCCAGGCCCTCGGCCCGGATGGCCTCCGCCTCAGCCGGCTCTGTGACGGCAAAGCGGCCCAGGCCGTTTTCCCGGCACAGCCGGGCCATAGGCCCGCAGCCCAGGCCGTACCCGTTTCCCTTCAGCACCGCCCACACCGGCACGCCGGCCGCGTGGTCCAGAATTTTGCGGATATTGTGGCTGACCGCCTCCCGCTCAACAATGTATGCTTTCATCCCAGCCGCCCTCTTTTGTATTTGTATGATTTCTTCTCATGTCTCTTGGGCGGGAACTGCCCTCCCGTCCCCGGCGCGCCGCGCGCCGGCAGCGCCCTATTTCTCTTTCCGGCCCCGGCGGAGATACACCCGCTTGCGGATCTTCTTCATCAGCTTGGTGCCGTTCTTCACGGTAAACGCCACAAACGGGTTCAGTATCAGATCCATCTCCCCGATAAACTCCGTAAACTCCCCGCCAAAGCCCTTTTTGAACTGGTAGAGGCCGTAGAGGGGGTTGTCCGGGGTCAGGTCCCCGGAGACGCCCCGGAAGTCATAGATCCGGCAGCCGGTCTCCACCGCCCACTGGATCATCCGCCATTGGAGCAGGTAGTTGGGCATCAGGTTCCGGTGCTCGTTGGAGGAGGCGCCGTAGAGGTACCACACCTTGTCCCCGTAGTGGATGGCGAGGGTGCCGGCAATGGCCTCGTCCCCGGAGTAGGCCATATACAGCCGGCAGTGCTCCCCTAAGTTGTCCAGCATGGCGGCAAAATATCCCTCCTGCCGGGTGACAAAGCCGTCCCGCTGGCCGGTGATGCGCATGATGCGGGTGAACTCCCCCACCGCCTCCTTGCCGCAGATGCGGACCTCCACGCCTTTCTTCGCCGCCAGGCGGATGTTGTAGCGGGTCTTCTGGTGGAAGGCGGCCATCAGCTCCTCCTCCGTCTTCCCCTCCACATTGAGCCGGAAAACGTATTTGGGCTGCACAGCCTCGAAGTTCTTTCCCCCGCCGGTGATCTTGAACCCCTGATCTGTCAGGAGCTTGGTAAAGGCGGTGTTGGAGGAGGGAACGTCGGGATCGATTTTGATGGCATAGCTGTGGTAGCGCTTGGCCAGCTGCCGCGCCCCCTGGATCAGATCCCGCAGCGTCTCGCCGTCGTCCAGGTCGCACACCGGGCCGCGGCAGGCGTACATCAGGGTGAAGGGGGTTCCGGGCACTTTGCGGATCAGCACCGCCAGGGAGCCCTTGATCTTTCCCTCCCCGTCGGTGGAGACCAGGGCCTCCCACTTCCACATGGGTTTCTGCTTGGCCCACAGGACGCTCTGGCTGAAATGGCCCTTGGGGTGGCTCTGAACAAAGGCCTCATAGGCCGGGATCATATCCTCTGTAACGACTTTCGCCATATCGTACACTCCGTTATCCTAATTTTCCGCCGGCCCTGTGGGCCGGATGATTCCGTAAGGAATATTGTACCACTTCTCCGCCCGTGATACAACTCCTTTCCTGAAAAGGCAGCCATCTGCCCCTCCGCTGTCTTTTCATTGCGGTGCATTCTGACGCACTTTTTGTATTTTACATAGATCTTACATAGAAGGGGTAGAAAAATTTACGCAAAGGGTGTATGCTAATATCAGACAATAAGGAAATGGAAAAGAGAGAAGAAAATGGGAAAATTAAAAAATTCGGATGCTTTCCGCTGGATCGCCTATGGTGCGATCGTATTGGTGTTTGTCGCGCTCTGCCTCTGCATCTCTCAATGATGCCTGCAAGGCAGAGCTGGCAAACCGGCTGTGTGTCCGTCTGCAGGGGGCAGCCGAAACCTTGATGGATGCGAATTGCTGCTCGCAGTGTCAAAGGGCGGCTCCGGCGCATCAATGTTATATCTGTCGAAATCCATCCAAACGATGTGTCTGTTCTTCAGAGCGGAAACGGGCTGTCCCCCTTGGGGCAGCCCGTTTCCCATTTTCTGGTTTTTCGAGCTGCTTTCTCTGATTATTGGCACGCAGTTCTGAATGCGCGCAAAAAGCCGCAGGCATTCCAGCAGGCGGTTCTCTGCAGCCCTTTGCAGGAACGAACCCTGGAAATAAAATGTTTACTTGCCATACCCTGCCGGATATGCTATACTATATGTCCAGCACAGCTGCCGGAGAGGAGGGTTCCCATGGAGAAGTCCGGCGTTAAAATCGCGGCGCAGAACCGCAAAGCCTACCACGACTACTTTGTGGAGGACCGGTATGAGGCGGGCATCGAGCTGTTCGGCACAGAGGTCAAGTCCATCCGCAAGGGCGCCCTGAATCTGAAGGACGCCTACTGCATTGCCAAAAACGGCGAGCTCTATCTCCACGGCATGCATATCTCCCCCTATGAGCATGGCAACATCTTCAACAAGGACCCTGTGCGGCCCCGCCGCCTCCTGATGCACAAGCGGGAGATTCAAAAGCTCCAGGCTCTGGCCCAGCAGGACGGCTACGCCCTGGTCCCCCTCAGCGTCTACTTTAAAAATGCCAGGGTGAAGATCGAGGTAGGCGTGTGCAAGGGCAAAAAGAACTACGACAAACGGCAGGCCATTGCCCAGCGGGACGCCAAGCGGGACATTGCCCGGGCCATGAAGGTCCGGTAGGCCGCACACAAACCGATAAAGGAGAGACAAATATAATGAATCCTATCGTGACAATTGAAATGGAAAACGGCCAGGTGATGACCGGAGAGCTGTATCCGGAAAAGGCGCCCAACACGGTGAATAACTTCATTTCCCTGGCCAACAGCGGCTTTTATGACGGGCTGATCTTTCACCGTGTGATCCCTGGTTTCATGATCCAGGGCGGCTGCCCCTCCGGCACCGGCACCGGCGGCCCCGGCTATTCCATCCGGGGCGAGTTTTCCGGAAATGGCTTTGAGAAAAACGACATCCTCCACACCACCGGCGTTCTCTCCATGGCCCGTGCCATGCATCCGGACAGTGCGGGCAGCCAGTTTTTCATCATGGTGGACGCCGCGCCCCATCTGGATGGGCAGTATGCCGCCTTTGGCAGGATCACCGGCAATGTAGAGGCGGCCATCGCCATCAGCGAGGTTCCCACCGATATGCGGGATAAGCCCCGCACCCCTGTGGTCATCAAGTCCATCCGGGTGGACACCCAGGGCGAGGATTACCCGGAGCCGGAAAAGAAGTAAGAGATTTCCCTTGTTTTCTCCGGCGGGCTGTGGTAGAATAGCAGCCCGCCGCCATATGGGGGTGTACCGGTTTCGACGGGGACGAGGAAACGGGATAAGCGGGCGGATGCGCCCAGCATCCTTAAAATGGGCAACTTATAAATTAAAGAACAACAACACTGTTGCTCTCGCTGCCTAACTAAAGGCGGCCGTCTTCAGCCGGAGAGGCCACAGGCCGGCTAAGGCGTCGTTGATGTGGCGTCCGTGAGGCGGGAAAGAGTTGACCCGCCCACGC
>CAJFPI010000010.1 GCA_904398675.1 uncultured Oscillospiraceae bacterium | reverse complement strand
GGTGGATTTTCCTCCTTCTTAAAATTTCGACAAAGTTCGGTAATTCGGCAAAAAGAGCTAGTTTTCGCAGGAAATATCTACCGAAAAGTTCACTATAAGAGCCGTATTATCGCCCCTTAGATTTGGGGGACCAGATAACCGAACAGACTGCGGTGCAGTACTTAAAAAGAGAGGAAAATCACGCCGGGTAGACATTGGGGTAGACGGAGTAGGGATTTCGGAGGGTGAAAAAAGGCTGGAGGCCCTGCGCCGCAGGGCCTCCAGCTGGGTAGACATTGGGTAGAACGATGTTTCTGGCTGACTTGTGAACTGCCTCAAAATAATCGGCTCCGCCCAGTAAATCTGGGCGGAGCCATCTGATTCACAATAGCCGAAACAAGGGTGGCGCAATGGCTATGAAACCTTTTCAAACTGGCTGTTGTACAGATCGGCGTAAAACCCGCCCTTCGCCAAGAGCTCTTCATGGGTCCCCTGTTCCTTGATGTCCCCGTCCTTCAGCACCAGAATCAGGTCTGCGTTTTTAATGGTGGACAGGCGGTGGGCGATCACAAAGCTGGTGCGGTGCTCCGTCAGCCGGTCCATCGCCCGCTGGGTGATCTGCTCGGTCCGGGTGTCCACAGAGGAGGTGGCCTCATCCAAAATCAGCATGGGGTGCCCCTGGACCATGGCCCGGGCGATGGTCAGCAGCTGTTTCTGGCCGGCGGAGATGGCGATGCTGTCGTCCAGAACTGTGTCAAATCCCTTGGGCAGTGTCTCAATAAAGTGGTAGATCCCGCAGGCCCGGCATGCCGCCTCCAGCTGCTGGTCTGAGATTCCCTCCTGATTATAAACCAGATTTTCCCGGACCGTCCCCTCAAAGAGCCATGTGTCCTGCAGCACCATGCTGAAGAGGTCGTGGACGCTCTCCCGGGTCATCTCGGCGGTGGGGACGCCGTCGATGAAGATGGTGCCGCTGGTAGGCTCAAAGAAACGCATCAGGAGGTTCACCAGGGTGGTCTTTCCCGCCCCGGTGGGGCCCACGATAGCCACCTTCTGGCCCGGCTGGACGTGGGCGGAGAAGTCCTTGATAATGACCTTGTCCGGGTTGTCGGGGTAGCTGAACTGCACATGGTCAAACACCACCTCGCCACGGATCTGGTCCGCTGCACCCCGCTTGCCGGTCTCGTCGGGCAGCTCCTCCTCATGGAGAAAGTCGAAGATATGGTCTCCGGCGGCCGCTGCAGTCTGCATCTGGGTCATCCCCTGGGCCAGGGTGCTCAGAGGGGAGGTAAAGAGTCTGACATACAGGATAAACGCAACGATAACGCCAAAGGAGATCTCTCCGCTCATGGCCAGCGCCGCGCCCAGCACACAGACCACCACATAGCCAAGGTTTCCCACAATCGTCATCAGCGGCTGCATGATGCCGGACAGGAACTGGCTGCGCCACTCCGCATCGTAGAGCACCGCGTTCATATCGCCGAAGGTCTTTTTGATCTGCCGGTTGGCCCGGGAGATGCGGACCACGTCGTGACCGGAATACATCTCCTCAATGTAGCCGTTCAGGGTGCTCAGGTTCTGCTGGCGGGCGGTGAAATACTTCTGGGAGCGCAGCATCACCAGGGCCATGATCAAAAAGCCAAGGACTGTCACGGCAATGGCCGCCAGGGCCATCCGCCACTCGGTGACCAGCATCATAATGAGGCATCCCACAAACTGGGTGACAGCGCTGATGATGGAGGGCATGCTGTTGGCCAGAGCCTGCTGGAGGGTGCTGACGTCGTTGGTCACGCGGCTGAGGATGTCGCCATAGGACACCTTGCCGAAATAGCCCATGGGGACGCTGTTGATCTTCCGGGACAGGTCCCGGCGCAGATCCCGGGACAGCTCCAGGGTCACAGTCGCCATGATGAAGTGCTCCACATAGGTGAAGACGGCGCTGAGCCCGTAGATGATCAGCAGCTGTACGCCGATGTGTCCGATTGCCGCCAGGTCGATCTCACCTGTCAAGCTGTCGGAGATCAGGTCGGTGATCTGGCTGAGCAGATTGGGGCCGACGATGGTCAGCACCGCCCCGGCAATGGCAAACAGCAGGGCGATGACAGTGGGCAGCGTCATTTTGCTGGAGTAGGTGAAGAGCTCCCGCAGCACGCCGCCGATCCCCCGCTTGCTCTTTTCCATCGCACGCATATTGTTCCGCATTCTCTTACACCTCCTTTACGCGCCCAGCTCTTCGCTGGAGAGCTGGGACCGGGCGATCTCCTGGTATACCGGACAGGTCTGCAGCAGCTCCTCGTGGGTCCCCATGCCGACGATCTTTCCCTCGTCCAGAACAATGATCTTGTCTGCATCACGAATCGTACCGATGCGCTGGGCAACGATCAGCCGGGTGGTATCCCCCAGCTTTTGGGCGAGACCGGAGCGGAGTTTCGCGTCGGTGCGATAGTCCAGGGCGGAGAAGGAGTCGTCAAAGACCAGGATCTCCGGTCTCCGTGCCAGCGCCCGGGCGATGGACAGCCGCTGTTTCTGCCCGCCGGAGACGTTGGTGCCGCCCTCGGAGATGGGGGCGTCCAGCCCGCCGGGCAGCTTTTCCACAAACTCACTGGCCTGGGCCAGGTCCAGCGCGGCGCGAACGTCCCCATCCTCGCTGCCGCCCCGGCTCTCACCGAAGAGCACATTGCTGCGCACATCGCCGGAGAAAAGCACAGCCTTCTGCGTCACATAGCCGATCCGGTCGTACAGAGCGTCAAAGGAGTATTCCCGGACGTCCACGCCGTCGATCAGCACCTGCCCCTCGGTGGCGTCGTAGAACCGGGCGGCCAGGCTCACAAGAGTGGTCTTGCCGCTGCCGGTGGCGCCGATAAAGGCCACCGTCTCCCCGCGCCTGGCCTGGAAACTGATGTCCTCCAGCACATTTTTATCCGAAGAGGGGTAGTGGAAGGACACATGGCGGAACTCCACCGTGCCTCTCTCCGGCGCGTCGGTCCGGGTCCCCTCCTGCAGCCGGGCGTCGGTGTCCAGCACCTCGCCGATGCGCTGGGCGGAGACCTGAGCCGCCGGCATCAGCATGATAATCATGACCATCATCATAATGGACATGATGACATAGGTGGCATAGGTGCCAAACACAACGATATTGCTGAAGGTCTCCAGCCGCCCTGCCGCATCGGCTGCCGGGACGGCGCTGACAATGGAGGCACCCACCCAGTAGATCGCAAGAGACAGGGCGTTCATGGCCAGCGTGACGGCAGGCATCAGAAAGGCGAAGGCCCTCTGGTTGAAGAGCTGGGTCCGCATCAGCGTCTCATTGCTCTTTTGGAACTTGGCGTTTTGATAGTCCTCCGCATTATAGGCGTGGACCACGTTGATTCCCGTCAGGTTCTCCCGGGCCACCAGGTTGATGCGGTCGGTGAGTTTCTGTACCCGGCGGAACCGGGGTACCACGACGCTGATGATGACCACCATCATGGCCAGCAACGCCGCCACAAACCCGGCGGTGATGGCGGAGAGGGTCCAGCTCTTATCCACAATCTTGATAATGGCCCATACCGCCATCACCGGGGACTTGATGAGGATCTGCAGGCCCATGGCCAGCAGCATCTGCACCTGGGTAATGTCGTTGGTGGTGCGGTTGATGAGGCTGGGGACGGAGAAGGCCATCATCTCCTGCTGACCGAAGTCGGCGATCTTATTGAACACGGCCCGGCGCATCGTATAGCTGAACCCAGCTGCCACCCGGGCGGTGAGAAAGCCGCAGGCCACGCACAGTACGGCGCTGGCCAGCGTGCACCCCAGCATCTCCAGGCCGGTGTGCAGAATATCGGATGTGGTGCTCCCCGGCGTCTCAATCAGCACGGTCAGGCTGCTCATGTAGTCGGGAAGGGACAGGTCAAAATAGATTTGACCCAGGATAAATAGAACGCATACGGCGGCCATGGCCCATTCCCGCCGCTGCATCCTGCGCAGTAGCTTGAGCATTCTGTTTCTCCTTATCAAAATTCAAAGTAATGTTTTCCGCGGATTGCCGCAGATGGGCGTCTGAAAGGAACGCCGCGGGGAATCCCCGCGGCGCCGTACCATCCAGAGTCAACGGTTCAGGATTTCCATAAATTCATCGCCGGTGATAGTCTCCTTCTCATAGAGGTACTGGGAGATCTCATCCAGCTTGGCGCGGTTCTCCTCCAGGAGCCGGACCGCCTTTTCATGCTGCCGTTTCACCAGCTCCACCACCTGCTGGTCGATCCTGGCCGCCGTTTCAGCGGAGCAGCTCAGGGAGGTGTCGCCGCCCAGGTACTGGTTGGTGACGGTTTCCATGGCCACCATGTCAAAGTCCTTGCTCATGCCGTACCGGGTGATCATGGACCGGGCCAGCCTGGTGGCCTGCTCGATGTCGTTGGAGGCGCCGGTGGTCATGTTGTCCGCGCCGAAGATCAGCTCCTCGGCGGAGCGGCCGCCGGTG
>CAJFPI010000009.1 GCA_904398675.1 uncultured Oscillospiraceae bacterium | reverse complement strand
CATCTCCTCCAGGCGGCCGGACATCTCGCGCAGGGCCTCGGCCCAGCGGGAGGTGGAGTCGGCGATCACAGCCACGTCGTAGCCCATGTCCCGGAAGTACTCGGCGATGGTGATACCGGTGTAGACCGATGCCTCACGGGCAGCCACGGGCATGTCGGAGGTGTTGGCAATGAGCACCGTCCGCTTCATCAGGGTCTCCCCGGTGCGGGGGTCTGTCAGCTCCGGGAACTCCCGGAGCACATCGGTCATCTCGTTGCCCCGCTCGCCGCAGCCCACATACACCACAATGTCCACATCGGACCACTTGGCCAGCTGGTGCTGCACCACGGTCTTGCCCGAGCCGAAGGGGCCGGGAACGGCGGCGGTGCCGCCCTTGGCGATGGGGAACATGGTGTCGATGATGCGCTGGCCGGACTGGAGGGGCACCACCGGGTTATGTTTCTGCTTGTAGGGACGGCCCACACGGACCGGCCACTTCTGCACCATGGTCAGCTCCCTGAGCTCCCCTTTGTCGGTGCGGACCCTGGCGACGACGGTCTCAATGGTGTACTCGCCGGGCTCGATGGCCCACTCCACCGTACCGGCAACGCCGTTGGGGACCATGATCTTATGGAGCACCACGCTGGTCTCGGGGACCGTGCCCAGCACGTCGCCGCCGATCACCGCATCCCCCGCCTTGGCCACGGGGGTGTAGGACCACTTCTTCTCCCGGTCCAGGGCGGGCACCTCGATGCCCCGGGGCAGGTTGTTGCTGCCCGCCTTTTTCAAAATCCCCTCCAGGGGGCGCTGGATCCCGTCGTAGATATTCTCAATGATGCCCGGCCCCAGCTCCACGCTCAGCGGCGCGCCGGTGGACACCACGGCAGCGCCGGGTCCCAGGCCGCTGGTCTCCTCATAAACCTGAATGGAGGCCCGGTCTCCGGTCATGTTCAAAATCTCGCCGATGAGCCGCTGCTCGCCCACGCGGACCACGTCAGCCATGTTGGCGTCGGCCAGCCCGTCGGCCACCACCAGCGGCCCGGATACCTTGATGATCTTGCCTTGACTCATTCCTTCACTACCTTTCCAAAAACGCCGTTGCTCTTCGCCGCCGGCAAAAAGCCCTCGCCTTCCCTGCCGCGCGCAGCGCGGGGCGTTCGATCTCATGCGGGAAGGACTCCCGCCCCCTCGCGCTCTCCCGGCGCGGGGAATCGAATGGAGCATTCACTCCTCGTTTCAGTGATATAAAAGAGGCCACAGTATCTCTCCACAGCGGGCAGATCCAATCATTTTTCCGGGGACATGCGACTCGGAAAAATACATTGACCTGTGCGCCCTGAGCGCACACACCAGTCCGCAGACTGGTGGAGGGGGAGCCTGCTCCCCCTTGACTTCTTATGTGATATCCGCCCCCACAGCCCGCTCCACGGCCCGCTGCAGCGCCGCCGCGCCCAGGCCCAGGGAACCGGTCTTGCCGGGGATCAGGATCACCGCCGGGGTAACGGCGTCCTTGTAGCGGTCGATCTCTCCGGGGATCAGCTGGGCCAGCTGCTCCGTGACATAGATCACCGCCCACTCCCCCCTGGCCAGGCGGTGGAGCTCCCGCCGGGCGGTCTCCGCGTCCTCGGCAAACACCACGTCCAGCCCCAGGGCCTTGAATCCCAGCACGCTGTCCCGGTCTCCCAATACTGCAATCTTATACATAGGACTCACGCAGCCTTTCCCGGATCATCTCTCCGCTGATGCCGGCCATGCGGCCCGACATGATGACCCGCACCGCCGTGAACTCGATCTCCTTGGCCGCCAGATAGGCGATCACTACCTCCACGCCGAAGGGGATCCCCTTTGCGCCGGAGACCATGGCGGTCACCGCATCGTCACAGGCCTTCTCAAAGGCGGTGAGCCGTCCGCTCTCCAGGGCCGCCGTCCCCGCCTCCGCCGCCGCGCGGAACACCGTGGGCCGGTAGAGGTCCTCCAGGCTCCCGCCCAGGGCGGCGGCCAGAACCCGGTCCACGGGGATCGTCCCGCCGTCAAAGAGCACCCGGCGGAGGAAATCCCCGTCCTTGTGCATCCGCAGGGACCGAACGGCGCTGCGGAGATTGGCCGCGTCGATGGTGGCCTGTACATAGCGCTTTAAAAAGCTGCTGCCGGTGTCCTCCGCCGCCTGGAGCATCTCCCGAAAATAGGCGTCGTCCAGAATAAAGTCGCTGCGCTGAGGATCGCCGGTGGTGCTGAGCACCTCCAGCGCCTCCTGCACCGCCCCGGCCATCACCGGCGGCAGCGCCTCCAGCGTCCCCTCCTCAATGGCGGCGGCCAGGCGCTCCGTGGGGACGCGCCCGGCGTCCACCAGCAGACGGCTGCCGTCCACGCCCATGGCCCGGGCCTTCAGCACCGTCTTGGCGTTGTGGTAGTCGTACTTCACCCGGAACACATCCACCACCGCCTTGTCCGGAACAAAACGGTAGAGGTCCTGGAAGGTCCTCTCCCGCTCCGCAGCCAGGGCCTGGCTCAGCTCGGCCTCGCTGGCGGGAGAGAACTCATTGTAGCCAATCTCCGAGAGCACCTTGGCGGCATCCTCCGCGGTGGGCGCGTCGATCATCCGCTCCATCCGCGCCGCTGTGAGAAGGTTGCGCTCCATAGAGCGCAGCCGCGCGGAGATAAAGAGATACTCCGTGTCCTTCACATTCTTTTTTGCCAAGTGCCATCCCCCTTTCTCCGGGAGCCGCCGGTCCGCGCAACCATCGCCCGGCAGTCTCCCCATTTACCCCAGCAGCACGGCCGCCACCTGGGCGGACATCTCCTCGCGCAGCAGGCGCAGCTGGGTCTCAAAGGCGCAGTTGACCTCCACATTGCCGTCCCGGAGGATCAGCCCCCCGGTGATGTCCCGGGTCTCCCCCGACAGCGACAGCATGCCGGTCCCCTGCAAAATGGCGCTGGCGCCGGTGACCACCTTGTCGATGATCCGCCCGGCCTTGGATTCCTTCAGCTCCTCCGGCAGCGCCGGGGCCACCTCCCTGGCCAGGATCTGGTTGGCCCGGGCCACCACAGCGGGGCCCACAGCCGCCCTGTCCCGGCTGTTGAGGAGGACTTCCTCCCGGCCGGTCTTGGCCGAGGCGGCGGCCAGCTTTGCCAAAAGCTCCGTATACTCCTCCTCCGGCAGCTCCAGCAGCTGCTGGGCCGCCTGGTCAAAGGCCCGGTCCACCAGCGCCTGCTTAGCCGAGAGGAGCAGGGAGCGGGCCTCCATTTTGGCCGCGCTCTCCAGCCGCTCCACCCGCTCCCGGGCGGCCCGGGCAGCCTCGCCGTCCGCCTTGGCAGCCTGGGCGGCGGCCTCGTCGGTATACTGCCTGCGGATGGCCTCCGCCTCCGCGTCAGCCTGCTGCAAAATCGCCGCGATCTCGGCGTTGGAATCCTGTTCAATCCGCGCGGTAATCTTTTCCAGTCCGTTCATGTATGCCTTTTACCGCCTTTCTCCAGTTGGGTGTGTCGCCCATCAAAGCGCATTCATCAAAAGCAGGATGGACGCCAGCAGGGACAAGATGGCGTAGAACTCAACCACCACGCAGAGGATGATGCCCTTGGACCAGTCGTCAGGCTGCTTGGCGGCCATGTTGATGGACGCCGCGGCCACCCGGCCCTGGTAGATAGCGGAACGGTAGCCGCCCATGGCCATGGGCAGGCAGGACACCAGGATGGTGAGGCCCTGGGTGATGGTCAGCTCCTGGATGCCGCCGGAGAACACGCCGATGACAAACAGCACGAAGAACCAGATGACCAGGCCGTAGAGGCCCTGGGTGCCGGGGATAACCTGCAGAATCAGGCATTTGGAGAAGTGCTCCGGGTTTTCGCTCAAAAGCCCCGTGGCCGCCTCGCCGGCGAGACCGGTCCCCCGGGCGGAGCCCACACAGCACAGCCCCACCGCCAGCGACGCGCCCAGAAATGCCAGGCCCAAGCCTCCGAATTGATTGATGAATTCTGCCAACATGTCAGTTTTCCTCCTTGATATCTACATATTTTGTATTGATCGCCAGGGGGCGGAAGGGCTTTCCGCCGTCCTGATAGAAGGTCTTGAAAAACTCCAGGCACTGAAGCCGCAGATCGTGGACATAGCAGCCCAGGAGGTTCAGCGAGAAGTTCAGCGCGTTGCCTACCATGGAGATGAGAACGAAGGTCACCACATTGCCGGTGATGCCGCCCAGGGTGTTGAAGACGCTGGCAATAATGCTGCCTGAGAGCATCAGGGCCATCAGGCGTGCATAGGAAAGCACATCGCCGAAGATTCCGGTGGCTCCGTTATACACCGCCCCCACAAAGGCGCCGATTTTCCCGATGCCCCTGGCATTGCGGGTCGA
Source organism: uncultured Oscillospiraceae bacterium (assembly GCA_904398675.1). GTDB lineage: Bacteria > Bacillota > Clostridia > Oscillospirales > Oscillospiraceae > CAJFPI01. Next base: position 5,284 of record CAJFPI010000009.1, on the reverse strand, counting down.
TCCGTAGACCAGCATCAAAATCCCCACGATCAGCACCGCCGGATAGCCGGCTACATTGCCGACGCCCAGGACCATCAGTCCAACGCCCAGATAAATGACCCACCAGGGCCCCTCGTCCCAGATGCCGTCCCAGGCGTGGCCGCCCTGGCACTTTTTCACAAAGCTCACGATCTGCCCGGTGATGATCTGGATAAAGCCCAGCACCAGGGAGCCCACCAGGATGGCCATGGTGTCCTCCAGGGGCGTGAACAGGGCGGGCAGGGCGGTAAAGGTGGTGTTGGGATTGATGAGCTGGGCCAGCTGGGGCAGAAAGTCTCCGAAAAAGCCGCCGGTCAGGGCGCCGATGATAAAGGTGCTGACGCCGCACAGGCCCAAAAGCGCGAAGAAATCGTGCATGCCAGCCTTGGGCCGCATTTTCTTCAGCACAAAGACAGAACCCAGGATCATCAGCAGCCCGTAGCCCATATCCGCCATCATGATGCCGTAAAAGAGGATAAAGAACGGCGCCATCAGGGGGTTGGGGTCCACTGTGCCATAGACCGGCAGGGCGTACATATTCGTCACCATGTTCAGCGGCCGGGTCAGGGGCCCGTTGCGCAGCTGCACAGGCACCTTGGCGTACTCATCCGGGTCCGGATCGCTCAGCTCCCAGGCGCAGTCGTACCGGCCAAGAACCTCCTCCAGATCCTTTACCTCCGGCGCGGAACACCAGCCGTCCAGATAGAGGATGGCGCCGCCGGTCAAAATCCGCTCCTTGGCGCTCTCCTTGGCAATGACCTGCTGCACCCGGTCGGTAGCGATCTGCAGCTCCCGTTTTCGTCCGCCCAGCGCCCGGATGGCCGCCAGGTGCTGCTCCCGCTCCTGCTCTGCATCCTTCTTTTCCGTCTCCAGCCGGAGGATATTGTCCCGGGCCGTCCCGGTCAGGCTCTTCATCTGGGCAAAGGCAAAGCCGAAGGTCCGCAGCGCCTCCATGGCCTCGGCCTCACAGCTCTTGTGGACCAGCACCTCCACAGCGTGCTGCTGCCCGTCGGTGCTCAAAAGCGTCACCTGGACGGCCCCGGCCGCCTCCTCCACCGCCCCCGCCATGGTCTCAAAGTCCACAGCGCTGGGGACCGTGCCCAGAAGGACAGAGACCGTCTTCGTCCCCGTCTCCTCCAGCGGCAGGTCGCAGCCCTCCCAGGGTATAAGACTCAGCCGCTCAGCCTCCAGCCGGGTAGCCCGGGCGCTGCAGGCGGCCGCCGCCTTGGCCTCGTCGTTGACGGTCCTCGCCAGTTCCACCGCCTTCTTCAGCGCGTCGGCGCTGAGGAGGGCGTCCTCCGCCATCAGCTCCCTGGGGGTAAAAAGCCCGCCCTTCTGGTGCGCCAGCCGGTTGATCGTATCAATCGCCTGCTTGAGGGCGCCCAGCTGCTCTTTGGCCTCGCCCAGGCGGGAACCATCGCGCCGCAGCAGTCCGGCATAAGCAGGGTCATGCAGGGCCTCCTCCGGTTCGCTGACCTCCACGCATCCCACATGGAGCAGATCCGCCAGCAGCGTCTCCCGGTCCCTGGCCAAAGCGATCAGCCGGATCCGTTTCATTTTGACAATGGCCATTACCGCTCAACCACCCTTTCTGCAATCATGCGCACAGCCTCCGCCATCCGGGTTTCGGCGTCTCGGGTCAGCTGTTCACAGCTCCCCCGGGCCTGGGCCAGGATCTCCTGCCGGCGCTTTTCGCCCTCGGCATCGGCCTGACGCAGCTGCTCGGCCGCCCGGGCCGCAGCCTCCGCCTTGCTCCGCTCCAGCAGCGCCTGCCCCTCCCGTCTGGCATCTGCAAGGCGCCTCTGCCCCTCGGCCCGCGCCTCGGCTCTGGCTTTGTCCATTGCATCCTCCACTCCGCGGATGGTTTCAATGGCTTCTAATGACATGGTCTCACCGCCCTTTTTTCAGAAATGTCCGGAAACTCCGTCTCCGCTCTGTCCAATTTCGTCTATTTTGCCTAATCGTTGTCTTTTTCACTATACCATGTTTTCCCTCCGGGAACAAGGCTATTCTCTTTGGACATTTTGCCTGTCATGTCCCACAGCCTGCAGGGACATCACCCCCGCAAAATCCCCGTCAATTCTGGGCCATCAAGTGAAATGCGCCGTTTTGTGTTGAAAACATGTCTATATCTCCGAATCTTGAAATCCTTTATATATAATTATACATGTGGACAGGGATCCTGTCCACATGTATTTTTCGAATACCGTGTATTTATTCTGAATAAACCGTCACGCCGTTTCCATCGTCTGAAACCTCTGCCAGCGCTGCCGTGCTGCCGCACTCTTCCAATACCGACTCTGCTGCGGCCCGATCCGTCAGCTCTGTGACATAGACCCGGTCCACCAAGGGCAGCAGGACAGCCGGATCCATCCCGGATACCTCGTCCCTGCCGGAGAGGAGCTCTTCCTGACTCAGCTGCAGTGACAGCAGCGTTTCCTCCCCCGCAGCCTCCCGCAGTGCTGCAAGGCACTGCGCCAGCGCCTCCGTCTTTGTCATGGTGCGGCCGCTGTCATCGATCTGGCTCTGGTCGCCGCCGGCAGGGTAGGTAAATCCCGTCAGCAGGATTTCATCAAAACCCATATCCACACACTCCCTCACCACGCCGGCGAGGTAGGTCTGCGTCCCCTCCTTGGCCGGATCCATCCAGTGGGAGCTGAGCTCATCGTACCAGATGTAGCCGTTGGACTGGCAGATCCCCGATCCCGCCATATCGGCAAAGGCATGAAAGCTGTCGTGGAAACAATCCACCTTGGCAACGGCGGTCCGGTCTCCATGCCCCTCCAGGGCCTCCTTCACCGCCGCAGCAGACACCGCATTCTCCTCCAGGGCCTGGCTTGTGGCATAGGCGGAGGTGTAGGCGAACATGCCGTTAAACCCCTTCATCTCCACTACGATGCCGTTATATCCCTCTGTCTGCAGAGCTGCAAGGGTCTCCGCCGTAAGCTCTGCAGCGGAGACCTCCCGCGCCAGCAGAGGAGCCGTTGTCTCCCCTGGGGCATCCTCCTCATCATCCGGCAGAATCTCCACCGGGAGGCTCTCTCCGTCGTCTGCCGGCAGCTGGTCCCCCTGCAAAAACGGCAGGTCCAGGCCAATGCTGCCGTCGGAGCGGTAGATGATGCGGTCCTGCAGCAGGAGGTAGGCCGCTGACAGCAGCAGCAATACCACCAGGACCACCACCAGCGCAATTTTTTTGCCGCTGGACCGCCCCCGATAGCTGTTATAGCCCCTGTTCCGCACAGCTGCGCCTCCTTCCGGCTGTTTTCTGCTGTAGTGCCGCCCCGCCGGCGGGATGTCCCATCATTACCGAGTGCGTCCTTTATCCGGCACGCCCGGATGCCGGCCGGGTCCGGCTGCTATTTTTTGAATTTGCGAAAAAAGTTTTTCCGCTCCTCGTAGTTGCCCTCTCCAATGGCCTCGCTGAATTTCTTCAGCGCCTCCTTCTGCTCCCGGTTCAGGTTCCTCGGCGTCTCGATATGGACCGTCACATACTGGTCGCCCCGCCCCCGGCCGTTGATGCTGGGGATGCCCTTGCCCTTCAGGCGGAAGGTGGTGCCGGTCTGGGTCCCCTCCGGGATGTCGTACTTCACCTTACCGTCAATGGTGGGGATCTCCAGCTCGCCGCCCAGCACTGCCTGGGTGAAGGTGATGGGCGCGTCGCAGTAGACGTTGCTGCCCTCCCGGCGGAACAGCTGGTGGGGCCGCACAGTAATCATAATCAGAAGGTCGCCGGCCGCGCCGCCGTTCTTGCCGGCGTTGCCCTGCCCTCTGAGGGAGATGGTCTGCCCGTTGTCGATGCCGGCGGGAACGTTGACCTTGATGGTCTTGCGCCGCCGCTGGCGCCCGGTGCCGTTGCAGTCCTTGCAGGGGCTGTGGATGATCTTGCCCTGTCCGCCGCATTTGGGGCAGGTGGTGGTGGTGGCAAAGATGCCCATAGGCGTCTGCCGCCGCTGCTGCACCTGCCCGGTGCCGTTGCACTGGGTGCAGACCTCCGGCGTGGTCCCCGGCTCGCAGCCGCTGCCCTTACAGGTGGGGCAGGGGTCGATGCGGTCGATCCCCACCTCCTTTTCGCAGCCAAAGGCCGCCTCCTCAAAGGAGATCGTCAGCCCCACCCGGATGCTCTCACCCCGCTGGGGGCCGTTGCGGCTCTGCCGTGCGCCGCCGAATCCGCCGCCGAAGAAGGAGCCGAAGATATCTCCCAGATCGCCGAAGTCGAAGTCGCCGAACCCGCCGCCGTAGCTGCCGCCGCCGGCGCCGAAGTTGGGGTCCACACCGGCGTGGCCGAACTGGTCATATCTTGCTCTTTTATCCTTGTCACTGAGGACCTCATAAGCCTCGTTGATCTCTTTAAAGTGCTTTTCCGCCTCCGCATCGCCGGGGTTCAGGTCCGGGTGGTATTTCTTCGCCAGCTTGCGGTAGGCTTTTTTCAGCTCATCTTCCGAGGCGCCCCGCTGCACGCCCAGCACCTCGTAATAATCCCGTTTCTGCTCTGCCATAGTCGCTCACCTCCTAAAGGTGCTCTCGTCCTTTCTTCCCTTAAAAAATCTATTGGACAGACCCAATGGGACGGAGGAGAACTCCCCCGTCCCACCGGTTTATCTCATCCGCTTACTTCTTGTTGTCATCGTCGTCCACAACCTTGTAGTCCGCGTCATAGTAGTCGCCGCCGGACGCGCCGCCGTCGCTCTGACCGCCCTGGCCGCCCATGTTGGGGTCGCCCTGGGGCGCCTGCTGCTGGTAGAGCTTTTCGCTGACGGCATAGAACGCCTGCTGCAGCTCCTCTGTGGCAGCCTTGATGGCGGCGGTGTCGTCGCCCTTGAGTTTCTCCTTCAGGTTGTCGATGCCGGACTGGACCTTGCTCTTCTCGTCGGCAGGGATCTTGTCGCCCAGCTCGTTCAGGGTCTTCTCCGCCTGATAGACCATCTGATCGGCGTTGTTCCGGGTCTCCACGGACTCCTTGATCTTGGCGTCCTCGGCGGCATACTGCTCCGCCTCCTTCACGGCCCGGTCAATATCCTCCTTGGACATGTTGGTGGAGGAGGTGATGGTGATGTGTTGCTCCTTGCCGGTGCCCAGATCCTTGGCGCTGACGTTGACAATGCCGTTGGCGTCGATGTCGAAGGTCACCTCGATCTGGGGCACGCCCCGGCGGGCCGGCGCGATGCCGTCCAGATGGAACCGGCCCAGGCTCTTGTTGGCCGCGGCCATCTCCCGCTCGCCCTGGAGGACGTTGACCTCCACGCTGGTCTGGTTGTCGGCCGCGGTG
>CAJFPI010000008.1 GCA_904398675.1 uncultured Oscillospiraceae bacterium | reverse complement strand
CTGTCGTAGTTGTCAATGAGCAGAATCATAGGTCTCTCTCCTTCTGGGCCAGCTCCAGGGCCCGGACCACCGCCTGGGCCTTGTTGAGGCACTCCTGATACTCCTTCTCCGGCACCGAGTCGGCCACGATGCCCGCCCCGGAGCGGATGAACACCTTCCCGTTTTTCTGGAAGGCCAGGCGGATGGCGATACAGGTGTCCAGATTCCCGGAGAAGTCCAGGTAGCCGATGGCCCCGCCATATACGCCGCGCTTGTTGTTCTCCAAGGCATCAATGATCTCCGCCGCCCGCAGCTTGGGGGCTCCGGAGAGGGTGCCCGCCGGGAGGATGGCGTCGATGGCGTCCACCGCGTCGCGGTCCTCCCGCAGCTCCCCCCGGACGGTGGAGCCGATGTGCATGACGTGGGAAAAGCGCTCCACGGAGAGATATTTCTCCACCTCCACTGTGCCGAACCGGCTGATCTTACCCATGTCGTTGCGCCCCAGGTCCACCAGCATGTTGTGCTCGGCCAGCTCCTTCCCGTCGGAGAGCAGGTCCTCCTCCAGCGCCCGGTCCTCCGCCGCCGTTTTCCCCCGGGGGCGGGTCCCCGCCAGGGGGAAGGTGTGGAGCACCCCGTCCTCCAGCTTTACCAGTGTCTCCGGGGAGGCCCCGGCCAGCTCCATGTCGTCGCTGGTGAAGTAGAAGAGATAGGGGGAGGGGTTGGTGGAGCGGAGGATGCGGTAGACGTCCAGCAGGGAGCCCTCAAACCCGGCCTCCAGCCGGTTGGACAGCACCACCTGGAAGATGTCCCCCTCCCGGATATGGCCCTTGGCCTTCTCCACCATGGAGCAGTACTGCTCCCGGGAGAAAAGCGGCTCCACCGGCGTGGTGAGCCTGGCGGGGCGGCGTGGGGCGGGGGCGCCGTGGCGGAGGAGCTCCGCCATCCGCTCCAGCTGCTGGCAGGCGGCGGGGTAGGAGGCGTCCAGGTCAGAGGCGTCGGCGTTGGTGATAAGGAAGAGTTTCTGCCGGTAGTTGTCAAAGGCAATGACGCTGCGAAAGAGCATCAAATCCATGTCCTTGAACTTCTCCTCATCTTTTGCCCGCAGGCGCAGCGTGGGCTCGGCATACTTGATGTAGTCGTAGGCGAAGTAGCCCACCAACCCGCCGGTAAAGGGGGGCAGGCCGGGGATTTTAGGGCTCCGGTGCGCCGCCAGGATCTCCCGCAGGGCCTCCCCCGGAGGCTGGATCTGGGTGTCCACGTTTCCGCCGGAGCGGACCTGCACAAAGCCGTCCTTGCAGGTGATCTCCAGCTCCGGCTCAAAGCCCAGAAAGGACCAGCGGCCCCACCCGGCACTGTCGGCGGCGGACTCCAGCAGAAAGCAGTGGTTGTCCTGGGCCCGGAGAATGCGCAGGGCCTGGATGGGGGTGAGGAAGTCGGAGAGCAGCTCCCGGGCCACCGGGATCTCCCGGTACCCGCCGGCGGCGGCCAGGGTCCTGGCCTCCTTCAACGTGGGATGGTACATCGTAAGCCTCCTTTTCCGGGACGGGAAAAACAAAGACGCCCGTCCCTGACAATTTCGTCAAGGACGGGCGTATCAAAACGCTCGCGGTGCCACCTTGTTTCGCGGCTGTTTTCTGCCGCGCACTTTGCGGGATACCAACATATCCCCGGCAACTGACGTATGCCCGCACGTCGCAGAATACTCGGCCCTGGGCCTTTGACTGCGCCCTCCGTGATCCATTTGCCTGCCTGCGTTCTGCCCGGCTCTCAGCCATCCGGACTCTCTGTGAGGGCACAACAGACGTTATCTTCACATCATCGGTTTTTCTATAAAATTATGGTTCACATCATACACGCCCCGCCGGCGGTTGTCAAGCCTTTTTGTCCCAATTTGGAAATCTGTCGCTGAAAAACTCCATGCCGCGTCCCCATCGGCCGCTGCGGGAAGGCTACCCCGCCGCCGGGCGGAAGGGTGCGCCGGCCGGCATGCCCCGGGCGATCAGCGCCGCCCCCAGGGCCCCGGCATAGCGGCCCAGGGGCTCGGCATAGACCGGCGTGCCCAGCTTTTTTGAAAGGCGGTCTACCACATAGGCGCTCTCGCACAGCCCGCCGGTGAGCACCACCCGGCCCTTGAGGCCGTGTCGGGCGCAGAGCCCAGCCACCTTGGTGATAACAGACTCCACCACCCCGGCAGCAATATCGGCCCGGCTCTCCCCGGCGCCAATGTGGCTGATGACCTCGCTCTCGGCAAAGACCGTGCACATGGAGCTGATCTCCAGGGGCGTCCCCTGTGCCGCAAGGGTGAACAATTCCCCCAGGTCCACTCCCAGCCGGTTTGCCATCACCTCCAGGAATTTCCCGGTTCCGGCGGAGCATTTGTCGTTCATGAGAAAGCTGGCGGGCGTCCCCCCCTCCACGGTGATGACCTTGGTGTCCTGCCCGCCGATGTCCACCACCGTGCAGTCCTCCCCGGCCAGGGCCGAGCCGCCCCGGCCGTGGCAGGTGATCTCCGTTACCACCTTGTGGGCGTAGTCCACAGAGATCCGCCCGTACCCCGTGGCCACGATCTTTTTCGCCTGATCCGCCGGATAGCCCGCCGCCGCCAGGCGGCGGGCGATCTCCCCGGCAGTCTCTTTGCTGCTCCACCCGGTGGGCAGCACAAACCGCTCCAAAAGGGCGCCCTCGTCCAGTACTACCACCTTGGCGGCGGTGGAGCCGATGTCGATTCCCGTAAAAAAGCTCATGGCATGATGGTCTCCAGGAAGGCCTCCAGGCGGGTGTTGATCTGGCCGCTGTCCGCCTGGGAGTAGTCGGTCTCAATGTTGAGGTAGGGGAGGTGTTTCTCCTCCGTGACATAGCGCTTGATGAGGTCCGCCTCCACGGCGTAGGTATGGCAGGACTGGAGGACGATTTCCAGAACGCCGTCGATCTGATACTCGTCGATCATCTGCCCGATGTACGTCCGCCGGCTCTCATTGGGGCTCATGACGGAGCAGGTGATGTTGAGGTATTTCCTGGCCAGGGCGTCGTAGACATCGGGATTTGTCTCGTCCACCTTCTCCACCTTCTCCCGGATGCCGTTGCAGGTGTCGAAGGCCACCACGTCGGCCCCCATCTCCTCCACCGCCCGGATGATCTTCTCCCGGACGCCCGCGTTGGGGCAGCCGGTGACCAGGAGGCGGGGGCGGGTGCTGGGAGTATCCTTGTAATTGGCCTCCCAGTCCGCCTGGATCTCCCGGATCCGCTCCTCGATTTTGTCGCAGCGCTCCTCCAGGTTGAAGGAAAAGCTGCCCGCATCCGCCCGGGTCCCCATCTCATAGCCGCTGAGGGGGGCGGGGTTCAGCTTGCCCAGCTCCAGAAAGCGGCGCATCACGTCCCGCTCCCGGTTTTTCGCCTGGATGGCCCGGCGGACATCCTCCTCTGTGATGGTGACGCCGAAGGTCTGCTCCAGTTTCTCCTTGAAGGCGACGATCTCATCCTTCCAAAAGGCCAGCGCCTTCTCATCCCGCCGGAAGGGCAGCTGCATCACATAGGTCTCCTTGATGCTGTTGAGCAGCTCGAACATCTTCCGTTTCCCGTCGCAGGTGGTCTCGCCCACCACCAGATCGGAGAAATAGAAATAGGGGCAGGTATCCGTCAGGGCAAAGCCGTAGCTGGCCTTGATCAGCGGGCAGAGGTTCCGGGGCAGGTCCGCCTCCGCCGCCGGGATAGGCTCGTCGCTGAAGGCGCACAGCCCCACCGGAAGCGCGCCGGCGGCGTATACCAGCTCCGTGGGGACAAAGGAGCAGAACATGCCCACAACTCGTTTCCCCTGCTCCTTCAGCTCCTTCATGTGGAGGAACCCCTTTTTCCGGGCCTCACCGTAGCTCTCAAAATTTTCCGGCAGCCTAAGGCCGCCTGTCTGTACTGCTTGCTGCATGGAAACTCCTCTCTTTTTCTCACATATCCGCCTGCGGCATCCCCCAATGGGGCGGGTGCCGTGCCCCTCACCGGTCCCGGGGCGTCTCCTGGCGCAGCAGAAAGCGTGAAAACTCCTCCAGGATCCGGGGCCGTTTCTCCCGCCTGCACAGGGCCAGATAAATCTGCCGGTGCAGGCCCTCGCCGTCCAGGGAGAACTGCAGCAGCCGCCCTGCCGCCACATCCTCCTCCACGGCCAGCGCGGAGATCACCGACACCCCCATCCCCTGCATCACCACCCGGCAGATGGCGCCGGGGTTCTCCATCTCCGCGATGATGTGGAGGGATTCCGGGGAGATGCCCCGCATCCGCAGCCACTCCTGGGCCACCCGCCAGGTGCCGGATTTCTCCTCCCGCACCACCACCGGCTCCTGCAGCAGAAGCTGCTCGCCGCAGTCCCGGGGCAGGGTCTGGAACCGGGGCGCATTCTCTGTGATGACCACCAGCTCGTCCTGAAACACAGGCGTGTAGGAGAACACCTTCTCATCCATCCGCATGCCCACAAGCCCCACCTCTGCCTCGCCTGCCATAAGCATCTCATGGACCCGGAGGCTGTCGCCCCGGCGCAGCAGAAAGCGGCAGTCGGGGTACTCCCTGGAAAAGGCCGCCAGGCATTTGGGCAGCCAATACTGAGCAGGCACGGTGGAGGCGGCCACTGTCAGCACCGGGACCTGCCGGTTCTCCTGCAGGCACTCCTGCAGCAGCCGGCAGCGGTCCAGGATATCCAGGACGATGCCGTAAATCTTCCTGCCCTCCTCTGTCAGCTCGATTTTCTTGCGGGCCACCCGGTGAAACAGCGTCACACCCAGGGCCTTTTCCAGGCTCTGAATGTGGGCGCTGACCGTCGACTGGCTGAGATACAGCGCCTCTGCCGCCTTGGTAAAGCTGTTATACTCCGTTACGGCGGCAAACACTTCCAGGTGCCTTAAATTAATATCCAGCATATTCCTTTTTCCCTGCTTTTCCCGTCTCTTCCGTCACAGCATCAGCTCGTACCAGCCCTCCGCCGTGACGCCATGGTCCCTGATGACCTGCTCCAGAAGGGGCCGCTCCCCGGGCAGGGCCATCCACGCCATGCCGCAGCCGGCAGTAATGGCCCGGGGCACCGGGATCAGCCGCCCCGGCGCCTGGCTTTCCTTGCAATATTTTTCCATGGCCATGGCCGCGGAGGTGGAGGGGAAGGTCACCACCAGTTTCATTGTTTTTTCTCTCATGCGGCAATCTCCCGTATGGCCGCAATGGCCTTGTCCACCTCTTCGGCTGTGTTGAACCAGCCAAAGCTGAAACGCACCGCTCCCTGCTCCGCAGTCCCCAGAGCCCGGTGCATCCTGGGGGCGCAGTGGGCGCCGGGACGGGTGGCGATATCGTAGTCCACCGCCAGCACATCGGAGACCTCCCCCGAATCATAGTCTCTCACGTTCAGCGCCACCACGGCCGCCCGGTCCCCGGTAAAATCCCCGTAGACCGTCACGCCGTCAATGGCAGACACGCCGGCGTAGAACCGGCGCATCAGGGCCGTCTCCTTCTGATGGATGGCTGCAAGCCCGGTCTCCTGCAGAAAGTCCAGTGCGGCGGCGAGGCCGGCGAGGCCGTGGCCGTTGAGTGTCCCCGCCTCCAGGCGGGTGGGGTATTCCTCCGGCTGGGTCTCCAGATAGGTCTGCACGCCGGAGCCCCCCACCTTCCACGGACGGATATCTATCCCCTCCCGGAGGCAGAGGCCGCCGGTGCCCTGGGGACCCATCAGGCCCTTGTGGCCGGTAAAGCACAGCACATCGATGCCCATTTTCTCCATGTCAATAGGGAAAACCCCCGCCGTCTGGGAGGCGTCCACAATAAACAGCAGCCCGTGTTCCCGGGCAAAGGCCCCCACCCGGGCAATATCCACCAGATTCCCCGTCAGGTTGGAGGCGTGGGTACACACCACCGCCCGGGTCTCCGGCCGCAGCAGCCTTTCGAAATCAGCGTAGTCGATGCGCCCCTGCCGGTCCGCCGGCACAAAGCTGAGGGACGCCCGCCCTTCCCGCTCCAGCCGGTAGAGGGGCCGGAGGACGGAGTTGTGCTCCAGGTCTGTGGAGATCACATGGCTGCCCGCCGGGATCCCCCCGTTGATAGCTATATTCAGCGCCTCGGTGGAGTTGCAGGTAAAGGCCACATGGTCCGCCCTGGGGCAGCCGAACAGCGCCGCCGCCTTTTCCCGGGCGGAATAGATCGTCCGGGAGGCGGCAAGGCTGCCGCCGTGGGTCCCCCGGCCGCTGTTGCCCATGGAGCTCATGGCCTCCACCACCGCTGCAATGACCTGCTCCGGCTTGTGGAGAGTAGTGGCGGCGTTATCCAGGTAAATCACGGCTTGATAACCTTGCCGGCGGCGGCCAGTTTCTCCACGATGGAGTACATGTTCGTCACCCTGCCAACTGCCAGCTTATCCTGCAGATGGTAGAAGTCCAGGCAGGTGCCGCAGGTCCAGATCTCCACCCCCTGGGCCTCCATGCTCTTCAGATCCTCCAGGGAGTCAGAGCCCTCGCAGGTCAAGAAGGCCCCGCCATTGTAGAACAGGATGGCGGCGGGCAGCTGCTCCAGCTGGCTGACCGCGTATAGGAACCCCTTCATCAGCGTCTTGCCCAGGGCCTCCTCGCCCCGGCCCATCTCCGAGGACTCCACAGCCACCACAAAGTCCCTCCTGGCGTCCACGCCGCAGGCGGTGTCCGGCTGGGGAGCGCCGGCGATCTTCGCCAGATCCTCCACCTCCATCTGCACCACAAAGAGCTTGTCCTCCCGGCGCTCAGATTTGACGGGCAGACCGTAGCTGCCCGCCAGGCGGGTCAGGTTCTGCACGGCGATCTCATTGTCTACATGGACCTCCACGGTAGAGGGTACAGTCAGCGCCTTCAAGGCGTTGGAGGCCATAACCACCGGGATAGGGCACTGCTGGCCCACTGCATTGACAATTACATGTTCCATTGTGATTTCCTCCTCGATTCCAAAAAGCGATTTGTCCGCGCCGTGAGATTTCTGCGGCGGCGCCCTGCCCACACGCGGTCAGGCGGGAGCCATCTTTCACCTGTGCTGTCCGGTATGTGTCGGCTGCGGACCTCTTCGTTATTTTTTATCATAGCATACGGAGGGTTGCCATACAAGCAGTCGACGCTGAATTTATTATCGAAAATATAAATAACAATATTTTTATTATTGCTATTTTCGATCATAAAATTCGCCTGCCGGCCATTTGAACCGGTATATGCCGGGCCTGCACCGCAGCGGCAGGCAGGCCCGGCAGCACAAAACTGCTTGCGCACAGGGCGCCCCTTCCGTACCGCCGGTCTCCAGCGGATGCGCCCGCCCTCCGGCCGCGTCCCTGCAATGCAAAGGGACGGCAGGCCACGGCGCCCGCCCTGGGCGTCGGTCCTGCCGCCCCGCTTTGGCGGTACAGCGGTTCACAAAATCATCGTCTCTCCGCAGGGATCTGTCTGGCGGCAGCCGGCCGGAACGATCCTGTACAGACGGCGGCCCGCCAGGGATGCCGGAATATCACAGGGAGCACTGCATATCTCTGCGGGATGCCGGTGTCGGAATAAATGGCGGGCGATGAACCACATCCCCCGTCATTTATCCTGTTCTCCCAGCCAGAACCGGCCCCACGCACGCTTGAACGCCGGCACTGCAGAGCGCGGCAGCGGGACCCGCTTTCCATTATCCAGCTGGGCGGATGCGCCTTCCACTTTTACCACCCGCTCCATATTGAGCAGAAAGCTGGCGCCGCAGAGGCAAAAACGCCGGTCCGCCAGCAGCGGCTCTACGGCCGTGCGGAAGGACACCCGGATGGTCTGGGTGTCCACCGGCCCCTCTGCACAGTAGTAGCAGATTCCCCGCCCCACCCGCTCCACATAGAGGATATGGTCCAAAAGGATGCGCTGACTGCCGGAGGCAGTAGACACCAGTATGCTCTGTGTCCGGCGGCGGTTCAGCGTCTGTACTGCGGCATCCAGCACCTGAAAAAGCCGTTCCTGCTCCACCGGCTTGACCAGATAGAAAAAGGCCCGCACATTGTAGCTGTCCACTGCGTAGTCGCTGGAGGTGGTCAGGTAGATAATTTCGCCGTCGCCGCCAAGTTCCCGCAGTTTCTTCCCGGTTTGTATCCCATCACAGCCCGGCATGATCACATCCAGCAGATACAGGTCAAAGCCGCCCTCTCTTCCTGCCTGCTCCAGCAGCTCCGTGCCGCTGGCGAAGGGCAGGACCCGGGCGGCCAGCTCCGGGTGCCTCTGCAGGTAGTCCTGCAGACTGACATAAGTTTTTTTAAGTTCTTCCTTGTCGTCGTCGCACAGTGCAATGCGAAACATCCGTACTCCTCCTGCCCTGCCGGGATCTGTTTCATAATTTTTGCGCAGAAAACGCCGGATTTTGCGCACTTTTTTCAAAAATTATTCGGAACCGACAAAAAGATACCACGAATCCGCCCGGTCGTCAAGAGCTCTGGAAAAGACCTTTCAGCCGCAAATGCCAGGAGTTTCCGTCTGCGGAAAATATATGCCGGCTGCCCATTCTTTTCAGAATATCACTATACTTTTCCCTCCTTTTGTGCTAAAATAAGCCCATTTGTATGAGACTGGCTTGAAAAGAAGGGGGCAGGCAATGGCTATTGACACAAAGCGGATGATCGCGGAAAAGCTGTTTGAGATCCTGGAACATAAAAAGATCGATCATGTAACGGTGAAATACCTGGTGGAATACTGCCATATCAGCCGCCAGACATTTTACTACCACTTTCAGGATATCATGGACGTGCTGGAGTGGGGGCTGCAGCAGGCGCTGGAGCACGACCTGGAGCGGACCCTGGCCGCAGAGTTTCCCCGGGAGGCCATCGGGATTTTTGTGGGGCAGACCCTGCGCCGACGGGAGGCGGTGCAAATGCTGTTAAACAGCCAGCGCCGGACAGAATTTGAGCGGATGCTGCTGGACGGCATGCGCACCTTTCTGCGGGAGCTGTTCCGCCGGAAAAATCCCAATCCGCAGCTGCCTGTGGCAGATGTTGAGATGATGCTGGACTTCTACGTCTGCGGGATCGCCGGCCTTTTGATGCTGCACTGCGGACGGCAGGACGTAAGCGAGGAGGTGCTGGTGGATCAGATCTACCGCCTGCTCTCCGGCGAGATGCAGCGCTGTCTCGTCGGGGAGGCGGATCTGCAGCGCGGGACCTGATCGCATGACCGGACAGAATGCCGGAAGTGTACAAAAATTGTACACTTCCGGCCTTTTGTCTATACAGATGGCAGAGATTGACAGTGGTACTTTTGTCCGGATGCTGTTATAACAAGAGTGTAGGTTCCAGCGGGGGGCCGGAAAGGGGAATCACTATGGAATTGCTGCAGGGCGTTTTCGCAGTCAAGCTCTGCGAGCTGGAGGAGGAATACGGCCGGCTGCTCAGCCGCATCCGCATCTGTCAGGAGAAGGACCCCGTTCAGATCCGCCGGGCGCTTGACCAGCTGCGGGACGAGTGCAGGGAGCAGGACCTGCTGCTGGAGCAGCGGGTGAAGGGCGGGCGCATGCGGTCCGCCGCAGAGCTGTCCCAGGCACAGCTGGCTTTTGCGCAAAAGGCGGAGCAGATCCTTTGGGAGGAGCTGCCCGGCGAGATGCAGGGGCATAATCGGAATGCCGCGGAGGACAGGGCGGAGGTCAGCGCCCTCTATGCGGAATATGCCATCGATTTTGCCACCCAGGCCGTGCGCCACGCCCTCTGTGCTGCGCTGCAGGCGCTGGAATGTCAGAACGCCGGCTGCCAAAATGACCAAAAAGGAAGTGAGCCATATGAATGAAGTTAAAACGCCGAAAAAGCCGCTGATTTACTACTATATTATTGCCATGTTACTGCTCCTGGTGTTTCAATTCCTGGCGATGCCGTTCCTGTCCCAGGCGCGGATCCAGACCGTGGACTACAACACCTTTAACGACATGGTGAACAGCGGAGAGGTGGGGCAGGTGGAGATCCAGGAGGCGGACAACCGCATCCTCTTCACCAACAAGGACAATACAGTCCTCTACAAGACTGCCATGATCCCTGACGACACCCTGACGGAGCGGCTGCTGGACGCGGGGATCTCCACCTCCGG
>CAJFPI010000007.1 GCA_904398675.1 uncultured Oscillospiraceae bacterium | reverse complement strand
TTGCTCACATCCCGGCGGCTGCGCTCCCGGTTGGCCCGGGGCAGCATAGAGTACTCAGCCGTTACCCAGCCGGTGCCCTCCGGCACATGGCGGGGCGCCCCCTCCTCCACGCTGGCGCAGCAAAGCACCTTGGTATTGCCGCAGGAGATCAGCACGCTCCCCTCCGGAAAGCTGACAAAATCCGTTGCAAAGGAGACCGGCCGCAGCTGGTCATATGCACGTCCATCTATTCGTTTCATGACATTTCCTCTTTTCTTTCTGTTTTCAGTTGCTGGCGAAAACTGCGCCGATCATCAGCACACCGCCGGCGATCAGGAAAAACCAGTAGCTGGGGTCTCCAACCCAGCCTAAGAATATGCCCAGGGGAAAAAGCTCCGCGCCTGCCACTGTGCACAGCAGTACGCCGCGCTCCTTCCGGCTGCCGGCCAGAACCGCAGCCGCGCACAGCAGCACAACGGCCCCAAGCGCCGCCACAAGGTAGGCCCACTGCTCCAGTAAAACCGCGGCGGCGGCCAAGCCGCCGGTATAAAAGGTGATGCCGCAGATACCGCAGACCAGCGCACGAAAAACTTTTCTCTCCATCTTTGAGTTCTCCCCTTCTCTATGGTCAGATGATGGCGTTGGCATACTCCTTCGCGTCAAAGGGCTGCAGGTCGCCGATCCCCTCGCCCAGGCCCACAAACTTCACCGGCACCCCCAACTCCCGGGCGATGGCGATGACGATGCCGCCCTTGGCGGTGCCGTCCAGTTTGGTGAGGATGATGCCGGTGCAGCCGGCCGTCTCCTGGAACTGCTTGGCCTGGATCAGTCCGTTCTGTCCGGTGGTGGCGTCCAGCACCAGCAGCACCTCCAGCGCCGCGTCCGGGGTCTCCCGGTCAATGATTTTCCGCAGCTTGGCAAGCTCTGCCATCAGGTTTGACTTGTTGTGGAGCCGCCCGGCGGTGTCGCAGATCACCACATCCACCCCCCGGGCCTTGGCGGCCTGGAGCGCGTCGAAGAGCACCGCGCCGGGGTCTGCCCCCTCGTGCTGGCGGACCAGCTCGCAGCCGGCCCGGTTTGCCCAGATCTCCAGCTGGTCGGCAGCGGCGGCCCGGAAGGTATCGCCGGCGCACAGCAGCACCCGCTTGCCCTCCCCCTTGATGCGGGCGGCCAGCTTGCCGATGGAGGTGGTTTTGCCCACGCCGTTGACGCCTACCACCAGAATGACGGAGGGCTGGGTGGAGAGATTCAGCTCCTGGTTGTCCATGGTCAAGCACTCGGCCAAAATCTCCCGCAGCGCCTCCTGCACCGCCTCCTGGCCGGAGATATCCTCCCGGTTCATCCGGCGGCGGAGCTTTTCCACCGCCTCCGTGGCGGTGACCATGCCCATGTCCGCCAGGATCATCCGTTCCTCCAGCTCCTCAAAAAACGTCTCGTCGGCCTCCGTGATGGAGGAGCCGAAGATGTCTCCCATGTACATCTTCTTCAGCCGCTGCCAGAGGCTGGGCTTTTTCTTCGGCGCCTCCTCCGTTTCCGGAGCAGCCTGCTCCTCCTGCGGCATCTCCTCCTCGGGCTGTGCCTCCTCAAAGGCAGCGTTCTCCTCCAAAGGCTCCTCTGCCGGCTCCGCCTGCTGATCCGGAGCAGCCTCTTCTGCGGCGGTTTCTATAGTCTCCTCCGGCTGGGCCGTCTCTTCTTCCTTCGGCTGTTTCCGCCATTTATCCCAAAATGCCATACTGATTTCTCCTTACTGTTTTCATTGGAAACCTGACAGTCCCCTGTTTGATACAAATTTTCGCCGCACTGGGCCGTGAGAGCAGGGCAAATGCCTGCGGCGCGGCGGCGTCCCCATGCTACTGAATCTTCAGCTCCTTCGCCAGCTCGTTCATAGCGTCGCCGCAAAGTCCGCTCCACTCCGGTTCCATCCGGGAATGAAACCTCCGTCCGCTCCCTTGCGTCTCCTTTTCCCGCCGGACCCGCTGTCGCTGGGCTCCGCCGGGAGCTTTCCGTTTCCGGAAAAGTCGCGGCCGCATTACTGAATCTTCAGCTCCTTCGCCAGCTCATTCATATTGATGGTCAGCATCTTGCTCACGCCGCGCTCCTGCATGGTGACGCCGTAGAGGACGTCGGCCTCCTCCATGGTGCCCCGCCGGTGG
>CAJFPI010000006.1 GCA_904398675.1 uncultured Oscillospiraceae bacterium | reverse complement strand
TCTCCAGCGTGTCCGGCAGGTCCACCCGCAGCTGCCGCTCCACAAGGGCCGGCAGGGTGAAAAGCACCAGCGTCAAAACACACAGGAACACGTTTTCATAGTTTCCGTTGAAAAACTGGGCAACCATTATCAGGATCACCGCCAGCCGCAGCAGCACATACACCGCGGTCACAAGCCGCTTGTTCTCCACCCGGCGGGTGCCTTCCTTCCCGGCGTCTCTCTTCCTCCTTGCCATTGCCTTCTCCTTTCGCCTGCTGATATAGGTGTGTCAAGTGATTATACGCTGGATCCTTCTCCTCCGTCAAGCCTCCTCCCGCTTTTGTCCTTGCATCCCCCCGGGCGCTATGATACAATAGGAAACTGAAAGATTCTGCCGGAAGGGAAGATATTCCATGACTGCCAAAGATTTTCAAACCAAGGGCGCGCTGTCCATTTTCCTCAGCTACTTCAGGCCCCATATGGGCCTTTTCCTGCTGGATATCGGCTGTGCCTTTGTGATGAGCCTCATTGATCTGGCCTTCCCCCTGGCCTCCCGGTACTGCATGTACGAGCTGCTGCCCAACAATCTGTACCAGACCTTTTTCGCCATCATGCTCATTTTCCTGGTGGCCTATGTGATCCGCTCCGGCCTCCAATATGTGGTCAGCTACTGGGGACACACCTTCGGCATCCGGGTGGAGGCGGACATCCGCCGGGACCTCTTCACCCACATCCAGACCCTCTCCTATGGGTTTTATGACAAGAACCGCACCGGCCACCTGATGAGCCGCATGACCGCGGAGCTCTTTGACATCACAGAGCTGGCCCACCACGGGCCGGAGGATCTCTTCATCTCCATCGTCACTGTGGTGGGGGCCATCTCCATCATGTTTGCCATCCGCTGGGAGCTGGCGCTGGTTGTGGCCATTCTGATCCCCATTTTTATTGTGGTGACCATGATCAACCGCCGGAGCATGAGCGAGGCCTCCCGCAGCGTCAAGCAGACCATGGCCGGCATCAACGCGGACCTGGAGAGCAGCCTCTCCGGCATGCGCACGGCCAAGGCCTTCTCCAACGAGCGGGTGGAGGAGAAGAAATTCGACGTCTCCAATGAGCAGTTCAAGACCTCCAAGCGGAACTTCCACAAGGCCATGGGCCGTTTCAATGCCACGCTGGAGTTTTTCCTGTGCCTGCTGCCCCTGGCGGTGATTGCCGTGGGCGGACTGATGATCATGCAGGGCAAAATGAACTACATGGACCTTATCACCTTCAACCTCTATATCACCACCTTCATCAACCCCATGCGCAAGCTCTCCACCTTCAACGAGCTCTTTGCCAACGGCTTTGCCGGCCTCCACCGGTTTATCGAGCTGATGCGCATTGAGCCGGATCTGAAGGACAAGCCCGACGCCGTGGCCCTAGGCAAAATCCGGGGGGAGATCTCCGTGGAGGATGTATGTTTCTCCTATGAGCGGGACGACACGGAGGTGCTCCACCATGTAAACCTCCATGTGAACGCCGGCGAGACCATCGCTGTGGTGGGCCCCTCCGGCGGCGGCAAGAGCACCCTGTGCAATCTCATCCCCCGGTTCTACGACGTCACCTCCGGCCGCATCACCATCGACGGCATCGACGTGCGGGACATCCAGCAGAGGAGCCTGCGCCGCCACATCGGCGTGGTGCAGCAGGATGTGTTCCTCTTTGCCGCCAGCATTTTGGAGAACATCCGCTACGGCCGTCCGGAGGCCTCGGTGGACGAGGTGATGGAGGCCGCCCGCCGGGCGGAGATCTATGATGACATCATGGCCATGCCCCAGGGGTTCAACACCTATGTGGGCGAGCGGGGGTCCCTCCTCTCCGGCGGGCAGAAACAGCGCATCGCCATTGCCCGGATCTTCTTGAAGGACCCGCCGATCCTGATTTTGGATGAAGCCACCTCCGCCCTGGACAGCGTCACCGAGTCCAAGATCCAGCACGCCTTTGACGAACTGTCCAAGGGCCGCACTACCCTCATCATCGCCCACCGCCTCTCCACTGTCCGCGCCGCCCACAGGATCCTGGTGGTACGGGACGGCGTCATCGCCGAGCAGGGGAGCCACCAGGAGCTGATGGAGAAAAACGGCATCTATACCCAGCTCTACAACACCCAGAACCTCAATGGATAGGGCAGGTCTGCTGCGCCGGGCGTCAAGCGGCGGGGAGCGGGTCCTGCTGGCCCGTGTGCTGGACAAATATGAACAGATGGAGCGGCGGAACATCCCCACCTCCACCCCCTTCCTCTCCCAGGCGGAGCAGGCCGCCGTCCAGGCGCTTTTGAACGCCGCCGGCATCCACAGCGGCTATGTCTGGAATGGGGGGTATGCGGACGCCGAGCGGAAACTCCTCCAGTTCCTGCCGGACTGGGCGGAGGAGGACGAGAGCGCCTTGGGCGCGGTGCGGGCGGTCTACCATGGGACAGAGGCACCCGGCCACCGGGATCTTCTGGGCAGCCTCATGGGGCTGGGCCTCACCCGGGAAAAGCTGGGAGATCTTCTGGTTTCCCCCCAGTCCTGCGACGTGGTGGTGTCCCCGGAGCTCGTCCCCTTTCTGGTACAAAGCTGGACCAGCGCCGGCCGCATCAAGCTGTCGGTATCCGCGCTGGAGCTCTCTCAGCTGCTGATCCCCCAGCAGCAGTTCAAGTCCCTGCGGGACACGGTGGCCAGCCTCCGGCTGGACGCGGTGACCGCCGTGGGCTTTTCCACCAGCCGCGGAAGGGCGGCGGAGCTGATCGCTGCCGGACGGGTACAGCTCAACCATGTGGACTGCCTCAAAAGCGACCGGACCGTAGTCCAGGGAGATGTGATCACCGTCCGGGGGATGGGCAAATGTGTTCTCAGCGAGGTGGGCGGTCTCTCCAAAAAGGGACGCACCGCCATAACCGTCCTCCGTTACCTGTAAAATTTGATATCAATTTGTATATTTTATAATTAAATTTCCAAATTGTTTATGAGATTGGGGTGTAAACCATGGAGCAGCACAAGATCGACCGGATCAACCATCTGGCCAGGAAGCATAAAACGGAGGGTTTGACGCCGGAGGAGGAGGCAGAGCGGGCCGCCCTCCGCCGGGAGTATATCGACGCCACATTGGGCAATCTCCGGCAGCACCTGGACAACACCTATGTGGTGGACAGCCAGGGGAATAAGGTGAAACTCCGCAAAAAAGGGGAGCAGTCATAATGCCAGATTACTATAATCGTGAAAAGTTTACATCCGGCCGCCCTGGCGGGCCGGGCGGGCCGCGCCCCGGCGGCGGGACGCCGCCGCCCCGCGGAAATACACCTCCCCCACGAGGCGGCCCTCCGCCCCGGGGGAACACGCCGCCCCCGCGGTATGGGGCGCCGCCGCCTCCTCGCTACAGGCCCCCTCCCCCCTTCCGCACGCCGCCCCCCGGCGGCAGCGGCCGGCGGCCCAGGCGGAAGGGAAACATTGACTGGGGCATTTTCATCCTGCTGCTGATTTTTGCCTGGCCCTTCGCCATTGTCTATCTGCTTTACAAGCTGCTTTCCGATCAGAATGCGGCGCGAAAGGTCAGCGACACCATCAACCAGGCCGAATCCATGTTCCGGGGGGCCAAGGCTGCAGGACAGGGTACGGCTCAGCAGGAGGCCCAGGCCGACTATGTACAGGAGACCGCCGAGGTCCGGGACGACGGCCCCAGCGGCTCCCAGCAGGCCCGGCAGGCTGCGGCAGCTCAGGCCGCTGCCGGGCAGGCATCTCCCCCGGATCAGAATGCCGCCAAAAAAGACGGCGCAAAGCAGGACGGTTCTCCGGAGAAAAACCTCCCCTCGAAGGGCCGCACCATCGCCTTTCGCATCATCGGCGCCGTGTTCTTTTTGAGCGGCGCGGTGGCACTGGCCGATGAGCTGGACTCCCTCTTCCGGGGCTATCTGTTCCTGGAGGATCTGGTGGCTGCCGGCGTCTTTACGCTGGCCGGTCTGTTTCTCTTTGGCAAGGGGCAGCTGGACGCCGTGTTCCGGCGGAAAGCACTGAAATACCTTCGGGCCATTGGCGAGGAGGACGCCATGAGCCTGGACGAGATTGCCAAGCGGGTGGGACGGTCCAGGAAAAAGGTTGTCCGGGACCTGCAGAAACTGATCGACAAGGGCTACCTGGGGGACGACGCCTATTTGGATCTGGAGGTGGGCTACTTCCTGCGCTACGGCGCCACGGTGGAGCCGCCGCCCCAGGCGGAGGCCCCGGTGGAAGAGAAGGAAGAGAGCGCCGCGCCGGAGCATCCCTACGCCGCAATCCTCCAGAACATCCGCCATGCCAACGACCGCATTGCCGACGAGGCCCTCTCCGCCAAGATCGACCGGTTGGAGGAGATCACCCGCCAGATTTTGCGGGAGGTGGCGGAGCACCCGGAGAAACGGGAGAACATGCATACCTTCTTTGACTACTACCTCCCCACCACCCAAAAGCTGCTGGATACCTATGCCGACTTTGAGGCCGCCGGCGTGGAGGGCGAGAATCTGCGGGAGGCCAAGCGGCGGATCGAGAGCACCATGGACGGCATTGTGGAGGGATTCGAGCGCCAGCTGGACGGCCTGTTCAAGGCCGATGCAATGGACGTGGAGAGCGATATCCGGGTGATGGAATCCATGCTCCGCCGGGACAGCGCCAGCCCCGCAAAGGACTTCGGCTATGACCGGCAGTCCCAGCAGCAGGGGGAGTAGCCGGTATGCCTGATATCTCCCCTCTGATTTGGATTGGCTGCGCCTATCTATTGCTGGTCAATCTCGCGGCATTCTGTCTCATGGGGTGGGACAAGCGCCGGTCCAAAAAGGCCGGGGCCCGGCGTGTCCCGGAGCGGCGGCTGTTTCTTGCGGCCGTTCTGGGCGGCAGCGTCGGCGCTATCGCCGGCATGTTCCACTTTCACCACAAGACCCGCCACTGGTATTTCCGCTGGGGGCTGCCGGCCATTCTGCTGCTGCAGCTGGCGGCGGCAGCGGCAGTGTGGTACTTTCTGTAAAAGTCAAGAGGAGGGATGCGGCAGCCGCCGCATCCCTCCTCTTTTATTTATATAAATGATTCTTCCAGCAGCAAAGGCCGCCCTTACACGTTAAACCGGAACAGGATGCTATCTCCGTCCTGGTTCCCCAGCGGCCTTGCCGCCCGCCGGGGGTCCCGCTATATTTCACCCGTTCGGGGCGGATCAACCGCCCCTGGCACCAAGGTTTTGGCCTTCCGCCAAAACGCTTGATCTCATGTGGTCAAGGACTTGCCTACACGTTAAACCGGAACAGGATAATATCTCCGTCCTTGACCACATACTCCTTGCCCTCGGAGCGGATCAGTCCCTTCTCCTTGGCGGCGGTCATGGAACCCACCGCCATCAGATCGTCAAAGGCGATGACCTCCGCCCGGATAAAGCCCCGCTCAAAGTCGGTGTGGATCTTCCCGGCGGCCTGGGGAGCCTTGGTCCCCTTGGTGATGGTCCAGGCCCGGCATTCATCCTCGCCGCTGGTGAGATAGGAGATCAGCCCCAGAAGGGTGTAGCTGGCCTTGATGAGCCGGTCCAGGCCGCTCTCGGCGATTCCCAGATCCTGGAGGAACATATCCCGCTCCTCCCCCTCCAGCTCCGCGATCTCCGCCTCCAGCTTGGCGCACACCGGGATCACCTGGGCCCCCTCCGCCGCGGCACGCTGGGCCACCTGCTGGTAGTAGGGCACGTTTTCATAATCGGCAAAGCCGTCCTCGTCCAGGTTTGCTGCGTAGATCACCGGCTTGAGGGTCAGGAGATCGCTGGTGGCGATGAGGGCGGCATCCTCCTCACTGCACTGGTAGCTGCGGGCGGACTTGCCGTCGTTCATCCAGCTGCGGAGGTCCTGGAACACCTCCACCTCATGGAGAAACTTCTTGTCCCCCTTGGCGGCCTTCTGGGCCTTGTCGATCCGCCGGTCCACCATCTCCACGTCCGCCATGATGAGCTCCAGGTCAATGATGTCGATATCCCGGATGGGATCGGTGGTCCCCTCCACATGGATCACATTGTCGTCGTCAAAGCAGCGGACCACATGGACGATGGCGTCGGTCATGCGGATATTGGACAGGAACTTGTTGCCCAGGCCCTCTCCCCTGGAGGCCCCCTTCACCAGCCCCGCGATGTCCACAAACTCGATCACCGCCGGGGTAGTCTTTTTGGGGTGGTACATCTCGCTGAGCTTATCCAGCCGCGGATCCGGAACGGCCACCACGCCCACATTGGGATCGATGGTGCAGAAGGGGTAGTTGGCGCTCTCGGCGCCGGCGTTGGTAATGGCGTTGAAGAGGGTGGACTTTCCCACGTTTGGAAGCCCCACAATGCCCAGTTTCATAAGCAGAACCTCGTTTCTGTACGTTTTGTCATGTGGGGATATTATATCGCCCCGGCGGGGAAATTGCAAGAGGGCCGCGTCTCCCTTTCCCCCTGCCGGGGGGATGTTCTGTCCCCCATTGAGGGAAGATGAATCCACCCACCATTAAAGGAACGATTTCCCACCCCCCATGGGGGGAAGATGAATCCGCCCCCCATTCTCTTTTCGCCTTGCCGAAGGGAGAGGGTTTCCACCCTCCGGGGGCCTACTTTTGTCACTGAACAAAAGTAGGCAAAAATCAGTTTAGGGGCTCCGCCCCTAAAGACCCCGTTTTTTGCGGCAGGGTCATGGAGGGGCCTGTTTTACCCCATCCGCCGGGAACAGGCACACCTACCAAATTTCAGCGATTCCCCACTTCGCCTGCCGGCCTGTGAAACCGATGCCCTCCTGACCTGCGGGCAGCAGTGTCTACCGGACTTGGCAGTTTATGGTGCGGCGGAGGGCCGCCCACCACCGCACCAGCGCTGAGCGCCAGCGGGGAGCGCGGTAGTAGACGAAGAGGGACACAGGTTACGGCGAAAGGTGATCGGTCTGGTGGAAGAGGGACGGACTTGCCCTATTCGTTAAAGCGCCCTTTTCTTTTGGACCGTCCACGGCCCGTTTTCTTTTCGGCATGACGAAAAGAAAATGGGGGGTGGGATCACCTTCCCCAATGGGGGTGGAATATCATTTCTAATGAGGAGTTCCTCTTCACCTCCCCTTCTTCTCCCGGAACCGCTGGCAGGCCGGATGCTCCGTCTTTCGGTCCTTCAGCCGGGGATGGATGCAGTG
>CAJFPI010000005.1 GCA_904398675.1 uncultured Oscillospiraceae bacterium | reverse complement strand
GGGAGCGTTCCCGAGTGGCCAAAGGGGGCAGACTGTAAATCTGTTGTCGACGACTTCGGTGGTTCGAATCCACCCGCTCCCACCAAGTCGGAGCAAGCTTATGGATCGCTTGCTCCGACTTTTTTTGCAAAAGTCAGAGCGCGCTCACACCGCGGCTCCTCCTTCCTAACTGCGGCCCGCTGCGCCGGGCTCGCAGTTGGCAGGCCGCCCTGCGGGCAATTTTTTCGCTGAACCGGAAATATCGATTTTAACCTCCCCTTCCAAGTAAAACGGTGGCCCCGTCACGGGCTGCCGTTTTGTTTTTCGGACGGCTTGGGGGCGGCCCGCCGGAGAGCTTTGCAGCCGGCGCGGCTTTTCCGCAGAAGGCGCAGTCTCCCTGCCATTGGCGGGGAACGCTCGGGAACGGGCTGTGCATGCTACAGAAATGCTGTGGAAATGCCGGAAGATATACTGGAAATTTCCTGCAGCAAAGGCGGATTATTAGCAAATCAACGACGGTCCAGAAAACAGAACATATGTTCTGCAACAAAAACATATCACAGAAAAACTGAGATGTCAACAGAAATTTCAGAAAAACTGTTGACTTTTTTTCTTTTCGCAGGTATGCTGTATAAGGATTCGGCTGTCGTGTGGACGAGGAGGGTGTGTATGAGTGTAGGTCAGCGGCTGCGGCAGCGGCGGGAGGAGCTGGGCATGAGCCGGCAGGAGCTGGCTCGCCTGCTGGGCGTCAGCGTGTCTGCCATCGGCAACTATGAGACGGGGCAGAACTTTATGCGGGAGGACATCCTGGTGCGTCTGCTCCATGTTCTGCAGGTGGATCCAAACTATCTGTATCAGGATGTTTACCAGTCCTCAGACTTTCACTGCAGCCCCACGGAGATGGATATGGTCAAGCAGTACCGGGAGCTGTCCGTTACCGCCCAGCAGCTGGTGCGTGCGCTGCTGCAGGGGATGCTGACCTGTCAGCGGGAGGCGGAGGAGCTGAGCGGTCCCGCTGCCCAGCGGGAGATCCCTCTCTATGAGAGCCCCGCCGCGGCGGGGTATGCCGCACCGGTATTTGGAGAGGACTATGACCTGATCCCTGTTACGGGGGAGGTGCCCCAGGGGGCGGATTTTGCCGTGCGGCTCCAGGGGGATTCCATGGAGCCCTATCTCCGCGACGGCGGCCTGGCCTATGTCAACCGGGACCCTCTTCAGAATGGGGACGTGGGGATCTTCTGTGTGGATGGGGAGATGCTCTGCAAGCAGTATTATCGGGACCCGCTGGGGATGGTCTACCTGTTTTCCCTGAATCGGAAACGCTCGGATGCCGATGTGCTGCTGCCCCGGGACAGCGGGCGCAGCATGGTTTGTTTCGGACGGGTGATTCTGCCCAGGCGGCCCGCCCTGCCGTCTCTCTGAAAGGCAGGGGGACAATTTAGCCGGGGATGGAGGTAGTCGAATGGATCGAATCAAGCAAAATCCCATTTTCTGGGTGATTTTAACAATAGGCGTGCTCTGCGCCGGGATCCTGCTGGCGCAGCGGATCGCCGTGGAGCAGGGGGACCGGCATGTGGCGGCGGGGATCGCATGGAGCGATGTAACGCTGCTGGCTGAGGAGAGCGGCGAGGGGGCGGACGCCTGGCTGGAGCGGTTGTCCGGCGCTGGGGTGCGCTATTTGATCCTGACGGCGGAGGAGGCCGGGGAGGAGAGCACCATGGCGCTCTGTGCCGAGATGGAAATGGAGCTGGTATGGCTGGGCGATCCGGAGGATTTCCCGGAGGTCCCGGCGGCCATGGTGATCCCGGGAGAAACCGATCTCTCCGGCCGGGACGGCGGGGAGCAGTCCCTGGCGCTGGTAGAAAATGAGACCCGGACCGGCGTGGTGCTGCCGGAAAAGATGCTCTCCGGCGGCGCGGCATCGCTGCGGGAGACAGGCTGGCAGCCGGTGAAGACCCTGGTGCTGTATGACGACTACCGCAGCCGCTGGACGGAGGAGGAGCGGGGCAGTGAGATCGAGGCGCTTCTCTTCCGGGCGGTGACAGACCGCTCCCAGCGGTTTTTATGGCTGCGGCCCTTTACAGATGAGACAGGGACTGTGATTTCGGACAGCAGCGCCTATGTGGAGGTGCTGCAGACGCTGGAACGCAGGCTGGAGGAGCGGGGCTACCAGTTTGGCGAGGGATTCAGCAGCCGCTTGACGGGGGAACCCTCCCGCTGGCTGCTGGGCGGCGCGGCGCTGTGCATAGCGGCGCTGGCGGTGCTGCTGGCCGCCATGATCTTTGAGCGCTTGTCCCGGCGGGGATGCACCTGGCTGCTCCTGGCGGGAACGGCGGGGTGCGCCCTGCTGTGCCTTGCGCTGCCGCTGTCCCTGTTCCAAAAGCTGGCGGCGCTGGGGGCGGCAGTGGTGGTTCCGTGCCTCAGCGCGGCCGCCCTGGCCTGGCAGAGCCGCGGGACGGAGCAGCACAGCCTCCCCTCCGCTATCGAATACCCTCTGTGGATGCTGGGGATCACAGCGGGCAGCATCGCCGGCGGCTTTCTCGTGGGGGCGCTGCTGGCCACGGAGGACTACCTGCTGGAGTTCTCCATTTTCTCCGGAGTGAAGGTGGCGGAGCTGACGCCGATGGTGCTGATGGCAGTGCTGCTGGTATGGACTGTGCGCCGCTTTCCGCTGCCAAAATCCACCGGCGGCCGCCTGGGAGGGAGGCTGGTGCTGGCGATAGGCGTAGTGATCGTGGTGCTGATCCTGGCGCTGCTGCTCCTGCGGTCCGGTGACGGCCTGGTGGCTGTGCCCGATTGGGAGCGGGAGATCCGGGACCGGCTGGAGCGCCTGCTCTATGTCCGGCCGCGCACCAAGGAGTTCGCCGGGGCGTGGCCGGCGCTGGCGGCATTCCTGTGGGCCGGGCAGCGCAGGCTGCGGCTGCTGCAGATGCCCTTTGCCCTGCTGGCGGTGGTAGGCTCGGTGTCGGTGGTAAACACCTTCTGCCATATCTACACGCCTGTGGAACTGTCGCTGACCCGGGTGCTGCTGGGCTTTGCCGTTGGGCTTGTGCTGGGCTATGTGACGCTGCTGGTGCTCACTCTGGCGGACCGGCTGATCAGCAGGAATCCGGAGCTGCCGCCGGAGAAAACGGAATAGCGCTGTCTGTTGACAGAAAAAAGCCCTGCCCGGCATCTGCACTGCAGATGCCGGGCAGGGTTCTTTCGGCCGTTCACTTGCTGCTTTTGCATGACTGGGACGGCCCTTCCTGCCGTCCTGCTGAAGGGGAAAAGGGGCGTTTCCGGCGGCCATCCCGCTCTGCCGATGGCATACTGATACGGCGGCCGCTTGGGAAGGGGACGCTCAGCCGGCAAAATACCGGCGGATCTCCTCCATCCTGGCCGCCTGGTCCACATGGAAGGGACAACGGCTGTTGCAGTGGCCGCAGGCGATGCAGGCGTCGGCCTGAACGGACAGCGTCCGGTAGTGGTCCGCGGCCAGGGCGTCCCCCGCCCGGGCCAGATCGTAGTATTTGTTGATGAGGCCCACATCAAGGCCCGCCGGGCAGGGCTGGCAGTGGTTGCAGTAGACGCAGGTACCCTCCATATCCCGGGGAGTGATGGCGCTGATGGCGCTGTAGTCCCGCTCCGCCTCGCCGGCGTCAAAATAGCCCAGGACGCGCGTCAGCTCCGCTTTTCCCCCCACGCCGGGCAGCACCGTCAGCACACCAGGGCGGTCCAGGGCGTACTGGATGCACTGGTACTCGCTGAGCGCCACGCCGAAGGGGGAGGTTTTCCCGTCCAGCAGCTGGCCGGAGGAGAAGGGTTTCATCACCGAGATGCCTACGCCCTCCGCCTCGCACCGGCGGTAGAGGGCCATCCGCTCCGAGCCGCTGCCCTTGGCATACTCCCCGTGGCTGTAGTCATAGGCGGGGTTGATGCTGAACATCAGCATGTCCACAAGGCCCGTGTCCAGCACCCGGTTGGCCAGGGCCGGGGTGTGGGAGCTGAGGCCGATGTGGCGGACCACGCCCGCCTTTTTCAGCTCCAGCAGGTAGTCCAGAAGGCCGTTTTTCTGGTACTGCTCCCAGTCGGCCAGCTCGTCCAGACAGTGGATAAAGCCGTAGTCGATGTAGTCGGTGCCCAGGGCCTTCAGCTGCCAGTCCAGAGAGCGGCGGGCTTTGTCCAGCTCCACAGTCCAGCCGTAGCTTTTGCCCGGGCCGTAGTCCGCCCCCAGGTGGAGCTGATAGCGGATCTTCTCCCGTACGCCGGCAAGGGCCTTGCCGAAGAGGGGAAAGTTGTCCGATTCGGCAGTGGCCAGATCGAAGTAGTTGATGCCTTTTTCAAAGGCCAGGCGCAGGGTCTCAATGCCCTCCGCCTCCCCGGCGGAGGCGATGGAGCTGCTGCCCAGGCCCAATACGCTGATGCGCTCGCCGGTGCGGCGGTTGACGCGGTACTCCATATACTTTTCCTCGCTCATTCCGAATTTCCCGGGGGCGGCAGACGGCCGCCCAGCAGGGATTTTCAATCTCGCCTCCATTATAGCGCCGGCGCCGGGAAAAGACAAATACCCTGCGGCTATATCCCGTCATACCCGGCGGGCATGCGAGGGGGAAACAGGCTGGAGCACCTGGCAGATGCCGGGCGCTCCAGCCTGACTGCTGAGGAGGATAGCGGCGGAACTGCCGCACAATGTGCCGCTTTTGCACGGCGCTGTGACAGGGATGCGGGCTGCCGTCTTTTCTATGCATTCCGCCGCGCGGCTGTGGAAGGGTCAGGCCAGCTCTGTCCGTGAACAGGAGAGATAGACCAGCTCGTTTTCTCCCGCCCCGCCCAGCCGGAAGGTGACCTCAACCTCCTCGCTGACGGCGTAGGCATCCCGGTAGTCCGGCTCCCGGAGGGCGGCGATGATGGTCTCCGCGGTCAGATTCCCGTCGAAAAAGTCGTCCTCCTGGAAGGCGACGCCGTCAAAGACGGCCCGGTAGACCCCGTCCCCCTCCGGCTGAAGGCTGGTCAGGCGGTAGAACACCTGGCCGTGGACGTCCCAGCCGGTGGGGACATAGCGGCCGCCGGTGTAGGTGAGGTAGCTGGAGCTGCCGTCGGTGTAGCGGAGGCCGCCCAGATACTGCTGCACCACCTGGGCAAACCGCTGGGCGCTGATGGAGCCGGTGTAGGTGCTCCCCGCCATGGAATCCTCCCAGACGGCAGTTTGAAAGGCAAAGAGGGAGAGAGCGTCCCAGCTGGGGGACTGGCTGGCGGAGAAGTCCGGCAGCAGCCGCAGCTCATAGGGATTCTCGTCGTAGTAGCGGAGGAAGGCGGAGATAAATTCTGTGGAGGTGGTGGAATAGGCCTCCGTCTCCAGCAGGCCCAGGGAGGCGGGGAAGTCCGACGAGATGTCGGAATAGCCCTCCGCCGCATAGTCTCTGGCCGACGCCTCCGTGGCGCTCAGGATCTCCTGCCCCAGAAACGCGGTCCGGACCAGGGTGTCCCCCCGGTAGTAGGCGGTAAAGCAGCTGTTCCAAACCACGCCCCGCATCCGTAGCTGGCTGTCGATATAGTTGCCGCCCACCCAGAAGGCGTGCTCCGGGTGCTCCATCAGAAGGGCGAAGTCCAGATCATAGACCTGGGCCGTCACGCCGGGGACCACCTCCTCCAGGGTCCGCTCCCGGGTGAAGTTCAGCACCACCCAGCTGCTGTAGCCTGCCGCCGGCGCGTTTTCCTGGTAGGTTTGCAGGGCAGTGTCCATAAAGCTCTCCAAGATGGACTGGTACTGGGCGTAGGCGGTCCGGTCCACAGTCCCCTCCGGCGGGTCTCCGGCCCGGCGGACCAGCTGATAGAGACTTTCGCAGTCCACCTGGCAGGTGTTGGAATAATACTGGTTTCGATAGGTGATCTGCACCAGATGCTCCGTCAGCCCCGCCTGGAAATTGAGATAGCGCGTATCCGTCCCGCCCTCCAGATAGGCGGTCAGGGACCAGAGAGCGTCTATATTTTCCGCCGTCACATGGTCCATGGCCTCGTAGACCGCGTCCACCAGGGCCTGGGGGTCCACGTCATAGCTGATGGAGGAGAAGTCCTCCGGCGACAGGTTGGGGAGGAGCGCCGTCACCGGCCGGGCGTCGGCCCGCTGAGCGGCTACCGCCGCGCTGTCGTAGCTGGCGGCGTGGTCCACGTCCAGACTGCGGATCTGCTCCTCCTCCGGGATGGCGACGCCCGGGAGGATCACCCCGTCGGAGAAGGTGAGGAGGTAGTCCCAGTCGCTGCCGGAGTAGCTGTTCTCCGCTCCCTCCGCGCCCGTCTTGTGGTACTGGAGGAAGAAGTCCCAGCCCCCGTCCAGCCGCTGGCGGAACCCAGCCACGTCAAAGTCGGCGCTGATGCTCTCGGCGTCCTCCGGATAGCCGAAGTCAGAGAGGTGGGTGAAGACATAGTCCGTCAGGGCGCTCTGGATGCCGCCCATCTGCCAGCCGCTGCGGCTGAGGGCCTCCTCCAGGGTGATCCGCTCCTGGTGGAGGTAGTCGTAGCAGAAACAGTAGATCTCCCCGTCGGTGCCGTACCAGGGGTACGATGATCCCCGGAGCAGGATATTGATGGTCTCCCGGCCCAGGCTGGGAGCCGAGGCCAGGCTGGAGCGGTTCTCCGCGGCGGTGCTGTCGTACTGCCGGGCAATGGCGGTGATCTCCTCGTTGATGGCCTCCAGATCTGCTGTGTCAGGGTTTCGGAAGAGGACGGCCCGGGTCACATACCCCTCGTTGGACAGCTCCACCAGCTCCAGGGGGGAGCTTTTCTCCCAGGTGTCCCCCAGGTCCTCCGACACCAGATTCCACCCGGTGGCCCCGCCGCCGCAGAGGGCCATGGAGACCCGGTCGCCCTCGGAGACAATGGAGACCGTGTAGATAGACCCCTCCCCCTCGTCGGGGAATGTGGGGTAGGGGATCTCCTCCCAGGTCTCCCCGCCGTCTTTGGTGAGGTAGGCCGGGCCGTCTCCGTCAAAGGCCGTGTAGGCCAGGATCATCCGGTCTCCGGTGAGGAACCCCGCCGCGCTGGGGGCCCAGAACACATCCGGTACAGAGGTCTCCGCCCAGGTGCGTCCGCCGTTTTGGGTGCGGTAGATGTAGGTGTCCACCGTACCCATGCCCACGGCGTACCGCGCCACCAGCCACCCCTCCCGCCGGGAGACCATGGCGCCCCATATATCAGGGTCTCCGGTGAGTGTCTGGGCCTCGCCCCGGCCGGCCTGGTCCGAGCCGGCCCAGGACTGGGGCGGCGGCAGAGCCTCCCCCAGCCGGACCCACTCCTCCTCCGCCGACACCCGGCCGTAGGGGACGCCCTCCACCAGCGTCACCTCCCGGTACACCGTGGCCGGACCGGAGAAGAGAAAGAGCACCGCCCCGGCCGCCACGATCACCAGCGCCGCCAGGGGGAGGAGCAGGAGTTTCGGCTTTTCCGTCAGCCGCTGGAACCGCTCCCGGAGGCTGCGCTTTTCCCCGGTCATGGTGGTGGCGCAGCAGAGGAGGTCCGAGGGGCCGGGTTTTGCCGTCAAAAGGCGGAGCAGGGTCTCGCCGTAGGCGATGCGCTCACTTTCCCCCAGCCGCCGGAGGGCCCCCTCGTCACAGGCCAGCTCCCCGTCCCGCCGGGAGAGGACCGCCGCCCACCATACCAGGGGGTTATACCAGTGGATGGCCAGGGCCAGAAGGCGCAGCGCGCTCCAGAGGGGGTCCAGATGGCGAAGATGGGTCAGCTCGTGGGCCAGCACATGGCGGAGCATCCGGGGATCCGCCGCCGCCTCCGCCGTCACATAGACCGCCGGCCCCGCAAGGCCGCACAGACAGGGGGAGTCCAGCCCCTGGGCCACATACACCGGCAGGGGAAAACCCTTCACTGCCAGAGGCTGCCGCATCCGGCGCAGTCGGCGGGAAAACCGGACATTGGACACCAGGACCGCCAGCAGCACCCCGCCGGCGCCCAGGCCCCACACAACCGGCAGGAGACTCCACAGCGCCGCAGAGGTGCCGGTTTCCTGTTCCTCCGGCTGGGCGGAGGGCAGGGCATCATTTCCGCCTTCCTGGGGGATGGTCTGGACGGGGAGGGCGGCGGAGGGCGTCCCCGAAGTGTCGCCGCCGCTGGGGGCGGCGTTGTTTCCGTTCTCCTGTGTGCCGCTGTCCTCCCCCGAGGCGGAGGACGGCAGGCTCTCCGGCTGGCCCGCTGTCTGTGGGAGGACGGTGCTGCTCTGGGCGGGGCGGGACAGGGCGTCCACAAAGCCCGACAGGCTCACCGGCGCGGAAAACAGCTGTACCGGCAGCAGCAGCCGCACCAGAACCAGCCCCCACAGGCCGTAGAGGATCCGGCTGTACACCCTGCCCCGCAGCAGGCGGCGCAGTAGCGCCGCCAGAAGGATCAGCAGGGAGGAGGAGAGGATCCACTCAGCCACGGCCATCCCCTCCCTTCGCCTGGTCCAGGATATCCTGCAGCGCCTGGATATCCTCCTGGCTGAGAGCCTGCTGCCGGACCATGGTGCTCACCAGCAGACCCACGCTGCCCCGGTAGACCCGGCTGAGAAAGCTGTTGGTCTCGTCCACCACCGCCGCCTCCCGGTCTACCGCCGGCGTGTAGTGCTTGGCCTTTCCCACCGTTTCGCAGCGGATCAGCCCCTTCTCCTCCATGCGGCGCAGGGTGGTGATGGTGGTGCTCTTGGCCCAGCCCACCTTCCGCCCCAGCTTTTCCACAAGGGCCATCACAGTCTGCGGGCTCTCCTCCCACAGGCAGTCTAAAACGTTCCACTCGCTGGCAGTTAAATGGGTATGGCTCATATGCCGGATCCCTCCTTTGGTCTACTTTGTAAACCAATCCTATCACAACAGGTTTACAATGTCAACCTAAAGATCAGGCTGGCGGCAAAATAGGTAACGGTGTGCGCCGGCCGGTATGCGGACGGGATCCGCCATAGGGCAGGGTACAGCAGGGCGGGGTGCCGGGGATCAGGGCCGCCGGGAAAAAGAGAGGGCGGCGCATATGCGCCGCCCCTCTCAAAGAGACCGGTTTGTTTCGTTTGCTTATTTTTATTTGAAGTAGCGCTCCAGCAGGCCCTTCAGCGCCTTGCCGTGGCGGGCCTCGTCGCGGGCCATCTCGTGGACGGTGTCATGGATGGCGTCCAGGCCGTTCTTCTTGGCGCAGGCGGCCAGATCGAACTTGCCCTGGGTGGCGCCAAACTCGCAGTCCACACGCCAGGCCAGGTTGTCCTTGGTGGTAGCCTTCATGTTGGGCTCCAGATCCTCGCCCAGCAGCTCAGCAAACTTGGCGGCGTGCTCGGCCTCCTCATAAGCGGCCTTCTCCCAGTACAGGCCGATCTCGGGATAGCCCTCGCGGTGGGCGATCCGAGCCATGCAGAGATACATGCCGACCTCGGAGCACTCGCCATTGAAGTTGGCCATCAGCTGGTCAAAGATATACTTCTTGTCCTCTTCGCTGATGTCGGCGTTGTTCTTCACGGTCTTGGCATAGATGCCGTACTCATGCTCGGCAGCCAGCTTGGCGTCAGCCTTCATCTCGGTGAACTTGGCGCCGGGGACCTTGCAGACCGGGCAGAACTCCGGGGGAGTATCGCCTTCATGAACATAACCACAGACAGGGCAGACCCACTTTTTCATAGCAGTAATCTCCTTTTCAAAATTTACTCATACATTTAACTTATATAGAGAGCCTTTCGGCTGTTCTATCCTTCCTTCGGCGCTTTCCGGCACCGGGGACACAGACCCTCATATTCCACAGTGTAGCCGGTCAGCGCATAGCCGGAGGTGTCCCCCGGCGGCGCCACCTCCACCCACGGCATATCAGCCACGGCGCCGCAGCGGCGGCAGCGGATGTGGTTGTGGGGATGGGTGCTGCCGTCAAACCGGTCGTCTGACCCGGCGAGGCAGACCCGGAGAATCGTCCCGTCCGCCGCCATCTGGCCCAATACCCGGTATACCGTGGAGCGGCTGATCGTGGGGCTGCGGCGGTGGACCGCCGCATAGACCTCTCCGGCAGTGGGATGGGTTCCCATCTTGCGGAGCGTGTCCAGTATCATCCCTTTTTGGGGCGTATTGCGCTTGGTGATCATGCCGCCCTCCTTATTAGGATCAGTTCCTAATAAGAATATACATGAGTCCCGCCGGTTTGTCAAGCACTTTTTCTTGTAAATCCCATAAAAATATGGTACGCTCTACCAGACAGCGCCGCAGCGCTGGAGAGAGGAGTGAAGCAGGGATGGAGCCTGCGCTTTATACGGTTGTGGACGTCAACGGGGACTATGCCCAGCTGCTGTCGGACAGCGGCGTCTCCAACACGGTGGCCATGTTCCTTCTGCCGGAGGGGACGGACGTGGGCAGCCGCCTTTTGTATGAGATGTTCCAGTGGACGCTTTTGGAGGGAGAGGAATGAATCAGAGAGAGCGGGGAATGCTGGAGGAGATGGCAGCCCTGGCCCGCCGGGCCGGGGAGATCATCCGCTCCGCCAGGGGCATTGATGCCGCAACCCGGGAGAAGACCTCGGCGGCGGATCTGGTGACAGCCTACGACGTGGAAGTGGAGAACTTTTTGAAGGACGGCCTGCTGCGCCTTATGCCGGGGGCTGTTTTCTATGGGGAAGAGGAGGCGGAGCGGGCCGACCCCACCCGGGGCTGGGCCTTTATTGTGGACCCAATCGACGGCACCACCAACTTTGTCCGGGGCATCCGCATGTCCGCCGTCTCCGTGGCGGCGGCGCTGGATGGGGTGGTGCGCCACGCCGTGGTCTATGATCCGGCTGGGGAGGAGCTGTTCACCGCCTCCCGGGCGGGAGGGGCCTTTCTGAACGGCCGCCCCATCCATGTGAGCAGCCGCCCCCTGTCCCGGGGGATCTTCCTCATGGGCACCGCCACCTACTGCCGGGAGTATTTGCATCCCACGCTGCGCCTGACGGAGCAGCTGATGGAGCGCAGCTGTGATTTCCGGCGGATGGGGGCCGCGTCGCTGGATCTGTGCTATGTGGCCTGCGGCCGGGCGGAGCTGTATTTTGAATACAGTCTCAGCCCCTGGGACCATGCCGCCGGGGCGCTGGTTGTAGAGGAGGCAGGGGGGCATGTGTCCGACCTTGGAGGAAAGCCGCTGCCCCTGGACCGCCCCAGCTCCCTCTGGGCGGCCAACGCAGTGAATTTCGGCCTGCTGCAGGAGCTCGCCGCCGCAGGCGGCGAAGAAGACCTCCGCCGGTAGAGCGGAGGAGACAGGAGACCCTATGGAAACAGAAAGAATCGTACAATTGAGCCGGGAGCTGACAGCCCGGATTGAGGATCAGGCCGAGGCCTACCAGCAGGAGCTGTATCCCCGGCTGGCGCAGATCCGCACCGCCGACGAGGAGACCCGTCAGGCGCTGCGCAGCAGCGTGGAGACGGAGCGGGCGCAGCTGCGGGAGATCTCCGGGGCCATGAGCCAGGGCCTTGGCCGCGTCCTCGAGGTGACGGACGAGATGGAGACCCGGCTGAAGGAGGGGGAGAAGAGCGGGAAAAAGCGCCGTTTCTTCCACGCTCCGCCGGCCAACTCCATCATCGACTACCAGGAGGCGTCGGAGGGCTATTTTGCCCAGGGCATCAATTTCTACAAGCTGGCGCTGCTGGTGGTGGCGGGCAGCCTTGCCGGCGTGGTGGTGGAGATGCTTTGGTGCCTCATCACCAACGGATATATCGAGAGCCGGGCGGGGCTGGTCTATGGGCCGTTCAATCTGCTCTACGGCGCGGGGGCCACGCTGCTGACCCTGGCGCTCTACCGGTTCCGCAACCGCAGGAGCAGCCTCTCCTTCCTGGGGGGCATGCTGATTGGCAGCATTTTGGAATACGCCTGCTCCTGGGGCCAGGAGATGCTCTTTGGCAGCACCTCCTGGGACTACAGCGGCATGCCCTTCAACCTCAACGGGCGGATCTGCCTGCTGTACTCAGTCTTTTGGGGGGTCCTGGGTGTTTTTTGGATGAAAAACATCTATCCCCGGTTTGCCCAGCTGCTGCTGAAGCTGCCCAACCGGGCGGGAAAGATCGTCACGATCGTGCTGACGGTTTTCATGGTGTGGAACTGCGTGGTATCCTTCCTGGCGGTGGACCGCTGGTCCCAGCGCCGGGAGGGGGTCCCGGCGGAGAGCGCCATCAGCCGTCTGCTGGACGAGCGGTTCCCCGATGAGCGGATGGAGCGGATCTACGCCAATATGGACTTCGGCGAAGGAAGCGCAGAGGCAAACCGCTCCGCTGACTGACGGAGGGGCCGGAGCTCCCGCGCCGCGTGGGTTCTGCGGCGGAGGGAGAAGGGCGCAAAGAGGAGAAAAAGCGGGAGAGATGAGAAGGGTATGACGGGATACTTATCGATCCGGGAGGCCGCAGAGAAGTGGCACATCTCCCAGCGGCTGGCCCAGAGGTGGTGCAGGGAGGGACGGATCCCGGGGGCGCAGAAATTCAGCGGCGCCTGGGCGGTTCCTGCAGACGCTGATAAGCCGGCGGATCTGCGCCGGACCGCAGAAGGGGGAAAAGATGGCCGGCACCCGGCCGGGGAGGCCCGGCCCCAGCCGGAGGAGAGGTCTGGCGGGGGATTCCTGATGCCTCTGATGAACACCCCCTTTGTGCCGGGAGAGTGCCTGGCCGCGGTGGAGGCCATGGAGGCCGGACCCCGGCGGGACATCGCCCTGGCGGAATACCACTATTTCAGCGGCCGGCCGGAGGAGGCCGCCAGGGAGACGGAGCGCTATTTTTCCAGTCCCGAGCTGGGGGCGCGGCTGTCTGCCTACCTGATCAATGCCTTTGCCAGCCTGTCCCTGGGCCAGATCCAGCAGGCCAGGTCCGCCCTGGAGGAGGTGAGGAGCACCCTGCACGCCGCCGGGGAGGCGTCCCCGGCATTTCAGGCGGCGTCGGGCTTTGTGGCGGCCGCGGCCGCCGTGCTGCTTCACCTGCCCCTGCCGGATGAGCTGCCGCCCATGGGAGACTTCCTGCCTCTGCTGCCCCCCGGGCTGCGGGCCTTTGCCCTGTATGTCCAGGCCCACTACCTCTATCTCCAGGGGAATTATGCCCGCAGCGCCGGGGTTGCCGAGGCCACCCTGGCCATGGGCGCCGCCCGGTATCCCATCGCCGCAATCTATCTGAACCTGATGGCGGTGATGGACTACATGAGCCTGAAACAGATCGGCCGGGCGGAGCGCCACCTGCTGGCCGCCTGGGAGCTGGCCCGGCCTGACGATCTCATCGAGGGGTTCGGCGAGCACCACGGCCTGCTGGGCGGGATGCTGGAGTCGGTGATCAAAAAGGGGTGGCCGGAGGAGTTCAAGCGGATCATCGCCATCACCTACCGGTTTTCCTGGGGCTGGCGGCGGATTCACAATCCGGATACCGGCCATGCGGTGGCCGACAACCTGACCACCACCGAGTTTACGGTGGCCATGCTGGCTGCACGGGGGTGGACCAACGAGGAGATTGCCGGACACATGGGCATATCCGCCCATACCGTCAAGCGCCATCTTGCCGGGGTCAAGCGGAAACTGTCTGTCAGCAACCGGAGGGATCTGGCCCAATATATGCTGCTATGATCCCCTTAGCGCGGCGGGGTACAGGGTGAAGTGTTCGTTTTGCCGCACAGGAGCGGAGCGGTCCTGCCGGCGTCCTCCGCAGATTTTTCCTGCCGCCGGGCAGGCGGTATCCAAAACGGCGCTGGCGGATTTTTAAAGATACAGTTGGGAAATTTTTCAATTTTCGGGAAAATTTCACTTACACGGCCGCAGGGCATGCGGCAGCATGGCCTGCCCTCGCAGGGTGGACGCGCCGGGCAGAAAAAGGAAAATCAGCAGGGACCGTATCGACCAGCTTGGGAGATATGGCCCTTTTTTCGGCCTAAAATGGGGAGTAGCGGAAAGAGTGAGGAAATGCTACAATGGTTTTGAAAAATTTCTGCAGAGAGGCTGCGGCGGAGCAGGGGACGATCCCCTGCAGAAAAAGCCGCGCTGGAAGTCGGAGGCTTGACCATGCGTAAGGAGCTGCTGGCCCAGGCAGTGGAGCTGACGCGCCGGTGCCTGGAGCGGTACTGGCAGGGGGACGGGACGTTCGTGCTGGACCGGTGTGCGGAGGATGTGCTGTGGATCGCGTCGGCCCAGAGCCAGTATCTGGAGGGCATTGAGGCGGTCCGGGAGGACTGCCGCCAGACTCTGCCCGCCCTTCAGCGGTGCTGCCTGATGGCCCAGGAGTTTGCGGTGGTACAGAATGTGGGAAACGCCTGCACCATCGTTGGGCGCTATTTTGTCACTACGGATAAGAGTGAGGACTACTTTCTTCAGGTGCAGCAGCGGTGCACCTTCGTGTGGGAGGCAGTTCGTGGGCGGCTGGTGATCCGCCACATCCATGTCTCCAACCCCCTGGGGGAGCTGAAGGCGGACGAGGGCAGCACAGTAGTCGGGCAGATGGGGCGCATGGCAAATCAATATCTGCTGCGCCATTACCGGCAGATGGCCGATGCCCGGCGCATCCAGATAGCAGACCAAAAGGAGGGCGTGACCTACTTCTTTTCACCTGCAGAGATTCTGATGGCCGCAGCCGACCGGCGTTTCTGCACGGTGTATCCCGTCAGGGGAGAGGCGGTGTCCGCCCGCATGAGCATTACGGAATTTGCCAAGGCGGCGGGAGAGGGGTTTCTGGCTGTCCACCGCAGCTATGTGGTTAACACGGCTTACATTTCCCAGGTGCGCCCCTGCTGCGCAGTGCTGGTGGACGGCCGGGAGATCCCCATTCCGGCAAAGCGGTTCCGGGAGGTGCGGGACCGCATTCTGGCTTACTACAGCACACTGGATGAAGGGCAGGAGCGGATGTAGCGGGAACACAGCTGTTTTTGTAAAATATAGTTTTTCGTTACGGCTAAATGGCGATTGGTGCAAAATCTATTGACAGCAATTTGAGAAAAAGCGTATAGTGCCAGTGGGAATTGGCATTTTTTGACGCCAGACGAAGGAGAAAACGGGGCGGGCAGTAGCCGTCCCTGCGGCTGGCAAAAACTGTTGCAATGCGGCAGGTATTGTTATATAATGACTGCATAAAGCTCATATTTTGCTTAATTTTTGCTTAAAAAGTCGAAAATAGTGCTGGCGGCGGGAGAATGCTGCTTTCATCGGCAGCCCAAAACGGCCCGGCTGCACAAATTGTCAAGGTATGGCGGCTGTGTGTCCGTTCACGCAGAATCATGCCTGCCCGCACATGAAATAAAATTCGTATTGTCGATGCCATATATAACCGGGCAATCCAAAGAAGTGTTTTTGACAAAAGGCGTTGGAGGAGGATGCGTGATGCTCCAGCGGGAGGAGCGCCGGAAGGGGCGCCGGCAGGAAAAGTGGGCCAAGGCGGCCGGAGACCATGCCACGCTCAGCGCTGCCGGCAACCGGGAGACAGGCCGGTATCTTGACGATCTTGACCTGGAGATGGCAGAAAACATTCGTTTCAAGCCGGAGACCTCCGGCGAGAAACGGATAAAAAGCGTCAAGCCATCCAGCTGCGCGGCGCAGGAGGAGCTGCCAAGGCTCTCCGGCGAGATGGAGCTGAACACCGGCCGGGCGGAGGTGGGCTATGACGAGAAGAAGAAGGACATGGTCTTCAGCTTTGTCCGCCATGAGAACGACGCCGAGGGGCGGGAGGTGCTGGAAAACCGGGCCAGGGTTCGGAACATTCACGGACAGGACCGGTTCCGCAGCAACGACGAGGAATTTACCCAGGGGGCTATGGAGCTGCGCTGTGAGGCCGCCCGGACGCCCAAGACCGTGATGCGCCGCATGGGCGCCATGTCCGCCCGGGAGGGCGGCGACACTACAATGGACCGGGTGCTGCCCTTTCAGAGGGTGGCGCGGGAGCGGGAGCGGGTGGAGGAGCTGCGGCGGCTGGAGCACAGCAGCGGCAGCGGACGCACCGCTATCCACAGCGCGGCCTCCGGCGTGGCGGCCTTTGCCGGGCGGAAGGAGCAGAAACAGCTGGAATTTCGCAAGAAATTCGCCAAGGCTGTGGAGAAGGCCCGGGAGAACCGGAACAGCGACGACTATCAGCTCTTCATCCGAAAAAAATGGGAGGCCATGCGGGAGCAGTCCCCCCTGGCGGAGCTTTTGGACTGGATGGATGAGGAAATCAATCAGCGGGAGCAGGCGCCGGAACAGCCGGCGCATGAAGATATGCCCACCAGCAGCAAGGAACCTTGAACGACAAACAGAAAGGAGTTGAAAGGATTCGCGGCACGGCGGCCTTCGGCGGCTTTGTGACCAGAGAATCGAGAGCGTATGGCGGAATATTTATCCCCCGGCGTGTATGTGGAGGAGTTTGACAGCGGCCCGACCCCTATGCAGGGTGTGGGCACCAGCACCGCGGGTTTTATCGGCCTTGCGGAAAAGGGACCGGTGTCCGGTTCTCCGGTATTTGTATCCAGCGCCTCCGATTTCTTCCGGAAATTCGGCGGATACCTGCAGAAGAGTGAGTTCGGCGAGTACCGCTACCTGGCCCACGCCGTCAATCATTTCTTCGCCAACGGCGGCGCCCGCGCCTTTGTGATGCGCGTAGCGCCCCCCGACGCTGCGGTGGCCTCCCTCAAGTGCGGGGATCTGCTGGCGTTTACGGCCAAGAACCCCGGCAGCTGGGGCAACCGGATCGTTGTGACCATCACCGCGGCCAGCAAGGCCAAGAGCCAGATCCTGGAGGACGGCGGCGAGGGACGGTATGTCCTGAAGAACGCCGTGGACTTCCACCCCGGTGACGTGGTGGAGCTGGACAGCCCGGACGGGGAGGAGTACGGCATCGTCTCCGCCGTGGAGGGCAGCAGCATCACCATGCAAAAGCCCTTTGCCGCCGCCCAGGTGGTGGACACCGCGCTCCTGCCCAAGACCACGGTGCGGACCTGCGAGCTGAACATCGAGGTCCGCTGCGAGGAGGCGGTGGAGACCTATGAGAACGTCTCCTTCAACATCACTACCCCCTATTTTATTGAAAAGCTGATGGCCAAGTCCGAGCTGGTGGACGTCACGGGCCGGAACAACGACGAGGCTGTGGCCCCCATGGACCTTGTGAAAAAGGCTGCGGGCAGCGACAAGGACGCGGTGAAGCTGCAGCTTGCCGGCGGCCTCAACGGCACCGCCGCCGCCCTCAGCGACGGGGACTTCATCGGCGAGGACAAGGGACCCGGCGAGCGCACCGGCATCCAGGCGTTCCTGGACAACAGCGACGTGTCGCTGATGGCGGTGCCCGGCATCGTGGCCCCCAATGTGCAGCTGTCCCTGGTGGCCCACTGCGAGAGGCTGGGCAGCCGCTTCGCGGTGCTGGATATGCCCCAGGATGCCAAGAGCGTCACGGATATCATGAACCACCGCAACATTGTGGACAGC
>CAJFPI010000004.1 GCA_904398675.1 uncultured Oscillospiraceae bacterium | reverse complement strand
TCCATCTCCGCCGGTCTGGACTACCCGGGCATCGGCCCGGAGCACGCCATGCTCCATGATACCGGCCGGGCAGAGTACGTAGCGGTCACCGACGAGGAGGCGGTGAGCGCTTTTGAGTACCTGAGCCGCACGGAGGGAATCATTCCCGCCATTGAGTCGGCCCACGCGGTAGCCCACGCCATAAAAATAGCTCCCACTATGGGGAGGGACAAACTCATTGTGATTAATATTTCCGGCCGAGGGGATAAGGACTGTGCCGCCATCGCCCGGTACAGAGGGGAGGAGATTTCCGAATGAGCCGCATAACCGACGCCTTCTCCGGCGGGAAGGCATTTATCCCCTTCCTCACCTGCGGGGACCCGGATCTGGAGACCACGGCGGCCAACCTCCGGGCCCTGGCGGAGGGGGGCGCGGATGTCATCGAGCTGGGTATCCCCTTCTCCGACCCCACCGCCGAGGGGCCGGTGATCCAGGCAGCCAACGAGCGGGCTCTGGCTGCCGGGACTACCACAGATAAGATTTTTGACATGGTCCGCCGCCTGCGCCGGGATGTGGCCACCCCCATGGTGTTCATGACCTACGCCAACGTGGTGTTCTCCTACGGAACCGAGCGCTTTCTCGCCGCGGCGGCGGAGATCGGCATGGACGGCCTCATCCTCCCCGACGTACCCTATGAGGAGAAGGGGGAGTTTGCCCCGGCGTGCCGAAAGCACGGCCTGGACTTTATCTCCCTTATCGCCCCCACCTCTGAGGACCGTATCGGCAGGATCGCCCGGGAGGCGGAGGGATTTCTCTACTGTGTCTCCTCTTTGGGCGTCACCGGCGTGCGCCGGGAGATCACCACTGACATAGGCCGCATGGTCCGCCTGGCCAAGGCGGCCAACCCGGACCTCCCCTGTGCGGTGGGGTTTGGCGTCTCCGCCCCGGACCAGGCGGCAGCCATGGCCCAGGCAGCCGACGGGGTCATTGTGGGCTCCGCCATTGTCAGGCTGGCCCAGCAGTACGGGCGAGAGGCCGCACCCCATCTCCGTGCGTTTACCGCGGAGATGAAGGCCGCTGTGTCCGGCGTCCGTTGAGCGCGCCGGCAAACGGATAAAACCGCCCCGGCCGCGGAAAGCTCGCGGCCGGGGCGATTTTTTGAACAGGAAGGTGGACTTTCATGGAAAAGACACAGGTGCGGACGGTTGCGGACCCGCTGGGGCCTATCTCCTTTACGCTGACGAGAAAGCCCGTGAAAAATCTCAATCTCCGCATCCGCCGGGATGGCAGTGTGGCCGTCTCCGCCCACCCCCGGGTTCCGCTCGGCCAGGTGGACGCCTTTGTTTTAAGCCGCGCCGCCCTGATCCGCGCCGCACAGGAGCGCTTTGCCCGGCTGGCCCGGGAGGCCCTGCCGCCTCTGGAGCTTGTCGGCGGGGAGGCCATCCCCATCCTGGGGGAGATGGTGAAACTGGCGGTGGAGCCCGCGTCCCGGAACCGGGCGGCGCGGCAGGGAAACCAAATCCTGCTTGCCCTGCGGGATCCGGAGGATCAGAGGCAGAAAAAGGCGCTGCTGGACCGATACCTCCGGGAGGAGGCCCGGCGGGTCTTCACTGCCGTGCTGGCGGAGCTGTACCCGCTCTTCCAGCCCCTGGGCGTGGCGGAGCCGGGCCTGAAAATCCGGGATATGCGCAGCCGCTGGGGCTCCTGCCTTGTCAAGAAAGGGGTCATCACCCTGAATCTGCGGCTTTTGGCCGCGCCGCGGCCCTGCATCGAGTATGTAGCGCTCCACGAGTGCTGCCACTTCCTCCACCCCAACCACGGCAAGGGATTTTACCAGCTGCTCTCCGCCCTGATGCCGGACTGGCGGGAACGGAAACGGCAGCTGGAGGAGACGGCAGGGCGGTGGCTGTGAGGGGTGCTACTCAAATTTTCGATCGTACAGCAGGGCGGCGATCAGAACGACAAAGCAGGATCCGGCATTGTGGACCAGGGCGCCGGTGGTGGGATTCAGCAGCTCCAGCAGAGAGGCGATGATGGCGAAGAAGTTGATGCACATAGACAGGGTGATGCTCACCTTGATGGTTTTCACCGTGGCATCGGCCAGCCGTTTCAAGTAGGGGATTT
This sequence comes from uncultured Oscillospiraceae bacterium, assembly GCA_904398675.1. Lineage (GTDB taxonomy): Bacteria > Bacillota > Clostridia > Oscillospirales > Oscillospiraceae > CAJFPI01. The sequence goes on along the minus strand of CAJFPI010000004.1, from coordinate 4,235 downwards.
GGGAGAGATCATCGCCCATCAGGGCGATATCGGCGGCCTCCACAGCGATGTCGCTGCCCATGCAGCCCATGGCCACCCCCACGTCGGCGGTCTTGAGGGCCGGCGCGTCGTTGACGCCGTCTCCGATCATGCACACCTTCCGCCCCGCCGCCCGCAGGGCCTCGATGCTGCCCACCTTCTCCTCCGGCAGCAGCTGGGCGCGCACCTCGCTGATGCCCACCTGCTTGGCGAAGTAGTCCGCGGTTTTCCTGTTGTCGCCGGTGAGCAGCACTGCGCGGGTGTGCATGGCCTCCAGGCGGGACACCATGTCCCTGGCCTCCGGCCGGAGCACGTCGGACAGGGCGATGGCTCCAATGCACCGTCCCCCCTCCGCCACCAGAATGGACGCCTTGCCCTCCAAGCGCAGTTTCTCCAGCGCGCCGTGGATAGCGGCATCGATGACAGCACCGTTTTCCAGCAGGAACGTTTCATTTCCGCAGAGCAGGCTCCGTCCGGACACCTCCGCACAGATGCCCCTGCCCGCTGTCATGCGGAAGTTCTGGGATTCCTGCAAAGGCAGATTCTCTTCCCTCGCCCGGGCCGCGATGGCCTTGCCTAAAGGATGCTCGCTTCTGGCCTCCGCCGAGGCGGCCAGGGTGAGCAGCTCCTCTTCCGTCAGGCTTTCCTCAAAGGAGAGGACATCGCTAACCTCCAGCCGGCCGCAGGTGAGGGTCCCCGTCTTGTCAAAGGTGATGGTGTCAACCTTTCCCATCTTCTCCAGGGCCTCGCCGGATTTGATGATGACGCCGTGCTTAGTGGCCTGGCCGATGGCGGCCATAATGGCCGTGGGGGTTGCCAGCACCAGGGCGCAGGGACAGAACACCACCAGCACCGTCACGGCGGTGACAATGTTCCGGGTAAACACATAGGCCAGGATGGCGATGAGCAGGGCCACGGGCACCAGCCAGCTGGCCGCCTTGTCGGCGATGCGCTGCATGGGGGCCTGTTTTTCCTCCGCCTCCTGTACCATGCGGATGAGTTTCTGGAGGGAGCTGTCCTCCCCCACCTTGGTGGCGGTGATGTCGATGGAGCCGAAACGGTTGATGGTGCCGCAGAACACCTCCTCGCCCACGCCTTTGTCCACCGGGAGGGATTCGCCGGTCATGATGGACTGGTCCACCGAGGTCTCGCCGCTGAGAATGGTGCCGTCCACCGGGATGGTCTCACCGGGCAGGATGCGGAGTACATCACCTTGACGGATCTGATTTGCCGGGACCAGCTCCTCCTTCCCGTCCCGGATGCGCCGCCCCTGGGCAGGGGCCAGGCTGATCAGTTTTTTCAGGCCCTTCTTGGCCCGGTTGGTGGTGGCGTCCTCCAGCAGGGCGCCGATGGCCATAATGAAGGCCACTTCTCCGGCGGCAAAGAGATCCCCGATTCCGATGGCCGCAAACATGGCGATGACGATGAGCAGGGCCGAGGAGATCTTGCTGATGCCGGGGTTGTGGATGACCCGCCACACCGCCAGGTACAGTAGCGGGATGCCGCTGATGACCACCGTCACCCAGGCGGGATCAATAGGGAGGCTGACACCTGCCCGGGGCAGGACAAAGCTGGCTGCCAGAAAAACCGCGCCCAGCAGTGTCATGGGCAGCCCTGACAGAAAATCGTTGATTTTTTTGACCATACCGCGCTCCTCCCATCCCCCCGCTGTCCGGGGACACAACTTGACATCCTCGAAAAAATTCCGTACAATTTATAAGATAGCAAACACTTTGTTTGGTATAATTGTAGGATAGTTCTGGTAAAAAGACAACGGATCATTTGGGCCGTTTGTTTGTTTCGGAACAGTTCCGGGAATTTGTACGGGGAGGGGAGACGATGGACCGGCGGCAGCAGAAAACCAGGGCGGCCATTTTCCAGGCATTCAGCACCCTTCTGGCGGAGAAGAACTACAGCAAGCTCACGGTGCAAGAGATCATCGACGCCGCCAACGTGGGCCGCACCACCTTTTACGCCCACTTTGAAACAAAGGACGATCTGCTGAAGGCCCTGTGCGGGGAGCTGTTCGGACACATTATCCAGAGCGCCATGGACGTGACCCACACCCACGGCCTCTACACCGGCGGCACCGCGCCGGAATCCGTATTCTGCCACCTGCTGCAGCATCTGCAGGAGAACGACTGCAACATTCTGGGGCTCCTGTCCGGGGAGAGCAGCGAGATCTTCCTGCGTTACTTCAAGGACAGCCTTCAGGAGCTGATTGAGAGCCAGATCTTCCCGCCGGGACAGGCGGTGAAAACGGAGGTTCCCAGGGATTTCCTCATCAACCATATTGCCGGCAGCTTTGTGGAAATGGTGCTCTGGTGGATCCGGGGAAGGATGCGCCAGGCGCCGGAGGAGCTGGACCGGTACTTCCGGGCAGTGATCGAGCCGGTTCTTCAATAGGACGACAGGAAACGGGAGGGACGCCAATGCGTCCCTCCCGCTTTTCCTGTAGATAATGGGGCGGCTTACACCCGGACGATATAGCCCTCCTTCCGCTTGGCCGGCTCCGCCGCAGGCCCAGCGGGGTACCCCAGAGCGATGGCGCCTACGCCCCGTAGCGTCTCCGGCAGGCCCCACTCCCGGAGAAGTACCTTGCCCTCCTCGCTGTCAAAAATCTGTTTTTCCCGGTGGATCCAGCAGGTCCCCAGGTCCAGGGCATGGGCCGCCAGCATCATGTTCTCCAGCACACAGCTGCCGTCCTCCACACCGGTGTGGGCATCGCCGTCCGCCAGCACCAGCACAATCACCGGCGCGCCGTAGTATGGGTCAGAGGGGCTGGGTTTCACCGCGGCGTTCAGCCGGGAGAGGGCCTCCCGGTACTTCCCGCCGGTGATGGCCACAATGGTGGCAGACTGTCGCCCGCCGCCGCTGGGGGCGTAGGTTCCGGCCTCCAGCACGGCGTTCAGCAGCTCCTCCGGCACAGGGTCCGGCTTGTAGGAGCGTACGCTTCTGCGGCTGTTGATCAGCGTCAGCATTTCACGATTCATCTTTCCGTTCCTCCGTTTCAAAATGAGTTTTTTATCCATCGGAAGGCCGAAGGGCCGCCGCAATCAAAACTTCCTGAAAGCTCACAGGCTACGCCTGGGCGTGGGCCTCGGCATAGGCTGCGGCGGCAAGGCCCGCCACCGCCCCGTCAGCCGCAGCGGTGGTCAGCTGCCGCACGGTTTTTACCCGGCAGTCCCCGGCCGCAAAAACCCCCGGGAGGGCGGTTTTGCAGTCCTCCCCTGCCAGGAAGTATCCTCTCTCGTCCACAGCCACCTGGCCGGCAAAGGGGGCGGTCCCCGGCGTCTGGCCTACAGCAATAAATACGCCGTCCACCGCCAGCGTCTCCTCCGCCCCGGATGCCGTGCGCAGCCGGAGGCCGGTGAGAAGGCCGTTTTCCTGGAGAAATTCCGACACTGTGCAGCCCAGCATCATGCGGATGTTGTCTCGTTCACGGGCCTGGTCCACCAGCACCGGCGCGGCACGGAAGGTATCCCGGCGGTGGATCAGCGTCACCTGGCTGCAGACGCCGGAGAGGAACAGTGCGTCCTGCAATGCAGTATCGCCGCCGCCTACCACGGCCACCTGTTTTTTGCTGTAAAATGGTCCGTCGCAGACGGCGCAGTAGCACACGCCGCCGCCCACCAGCTCCTCCTCGCCGGGGAGGCCCAGCGGCCGGGGGCTGGCGCCGGGGGAGAGGATCAGCGCACGGCAGCGGCGCTCCCCCTCTTCTGTCTCTACGATATAGCCGCCTGACCCATCAGGGCGGAACCCTGTCACCGCTGCGTAGTCCACTTCCGCTCCCAGGCGTTCCACCTGGTGGTGGAGGTGGATGGCAAACTCTGCGCCGCTCATCTCCGCCATGCCGGGGTAGTTCTCCACCCGGTGGGAGAAAAGGATCTGCCCGCCGGCAGCGTCCCGCTCCAAAACCAGGACCTTCCGCCCGGCCCGGGCGGCGTACAGCGCGGCGGTCAGCCCGGCAGGGCCGGCTCCGGCGATAATGATATCATACAATTCGGGCAACTTGGATACACTCCTTTTCTGCTGTCAGCCCGGCGGCCATGCAGCTCATTCTGCTGTTTATTATAGCACAGAGCGGAGACGCCGTCGAGACAAATTCTGCTTGGCGGGTATGGGCAAGATTTTCCATTGCACCATTTCATACAACCAAAAGCCGGTACACCCCTGTAGGTGTACCGGCTTTCATGTCAAAGTGGAGGCGGGTTTTC
>CAJFPI010000003.1 GCA_904398675.1 uncultured Oscillospiraceae bacterium | reverse complement strand
GCGGACGGCACGCTGTCCCTGATGATGGCGGGCCTCACCGAGCCGCTGCTCTTTACCTATCGGGCTGACGGCACCTTCCAGGACGAGACGAACTCCATAGCGGTCCGCCTGGTGGAGGAGGACAACGGCCAGATCTACCTCCAGCAGTTTGGCTACACCGCCCTGCCCGGCCTGCCCAACCTGTACTCCGCGGAGTACATCCTGGAGAAACTCCCCGCCGCCACCGCTGACGAGGAGATGATGGCGGCCTGGGAGGCCCGGGAGGGCAAGGGCTATGTCCAGGTCAACGAGGTCTACACCTCCGCCCTTTATACCTTCAGCTCTGTCTTTGCCGGGATGTCCCTCCAGGGCTCCCCCGAGGGCTATGTGAGCATCAACCGGATTGCCGACGCTGACAGCGCCCTGCCGGTGCTGCAGATCCCCGGCACCGGCAGCCGGGATGCCGGCGCCATCAACATGTATGTCCAGGACGGCGTGGAGTACATGGAGCTCAACGGCGGGATCTACCGGGATATGGAGAGTTTCGGCGAGATTTACGCCGGTGAGCGCGCCCGCTGCACCATCCAGGCAAGCGGCGAGGCCCGCTGGTACGTTGTGGGCGAGGACGCCGCGGGGAAGACCATGACCGTGACGCTGCCGGAGGATGGCGGTTTCTATGTCTACGACAGCACCCTGCAGCTGGTGGCCGCCTCCCACACCTATGGCGACACCCAGGCGGTGCTGCCGGAGGACGGTGTTGTGGTGTTCGCCGGAGACGTGGGCGCCCAGTTCTCCATCACCATGGAATAGAGCATATCGCGTGTATTCAGGCGGGGCCGCCATGTGCAGCCCCGCCTTCCCTGTTTGCAGGCAAGAAGAGCAGCTGTTTCCTGCTCTGAAAACAGCTGCTCTCGGTTGATGCCTTGTTCGTTTCAGCGGGTGGCTGCCGCCCGGGGCGATGGGGATTGCGGTTTCCGATTCGGTTTCCTTTTTACGGCCAGCAATTTCATGTAGTCGTCAAATTCGGCGGAGCTGTTTGGCTCGAACATGACCCATTTCCCGTCGTGATAGGTTTTTGCCTCGTCGTACCGCCTGCAGACAGCGTCAGAGAGGGTGCTCCGGATCTCCTCCAATTTTTCCCGCTCCGCTTTTCCGAAGATTATCATGAAACCAACGCAGTGGTTTCTTGCGTACAGGCAGCAGAGGGTTTTGCCGCCTCTGCGGTATTTATATTCATAGGTCCAATCCCTGCCGCCGGTATTCCACACCCGGTCCATCTCGTAGCTTTCGTCAATTGCCGCGCATAATGCCTGCCACACCTCAAACAAAGGCTGTCCCAGCAATTCGGCCATGGCTGCTGGAGACGGTATCGTTTCAAGCATGAGATCCCCTCCCTCACCTCCGATTTGCCGCTGTGCGGTTTCAGGGCAATTGTACCACAGGGCTGTGAACAAGTCCAGTTTCAGGCGGCCGCGCCCTTGCCAAATATTCCGCGGCAGGGTATAATAATGGCAGCAAATGAAAGGAGGCGCAAAGATGAACTGTCCCTTCTGCAAGAGTGCCATGCGCCGGGGCGCCATGCACAGCACCAACCACGAGGGCATCTACTGGATCCCCGAGCATCTGCGCTCCTTTGACGTGGGGCGGCTGTATGTGACGAAAAAGGCGGACATGGCCCACGGCGACACAGGAAAACCCACCCCGGAGAGCTACTACTGCGATATCTGCAAGATCTGGATCACCAAGGACGGCGGAGAGGCCGCCGGGAAATAATCCCTTAGCGGCAAGAAAGACGGGCGCCACAGGCGCCCGCCTTTTTCTGTTTCTCACCGGGTGGGAATGTAGCAATTAGTGGTGGAACAGCCGCATGCCTGTAAAGCACAGCACCATGCCGTACTGGTCGGCGGTCCGGATCACATCGTCGTCCCGGATGCTGCCCCCTGGCTCGGCTACATACTGTACGCCGCTGCGCCTGGCCCGCCGGATGTTGTCCCCAAAGGGGAAGAAGGCGTCACTGCCCAAAGCCACGCCGGTCTGAGCGGCAAGCCAGGCCCGCTTTTCCTCCGCCGTGAGGGGATCGGGGCGGCAGGTGAAGAGGCGCTGCCAGGCGCCGTCGGCCAAAACGTCCTCGCTCTCCTCGGAGAGGTAGACGTCGATGGCGTTGTCCCGCTCCGGGCGGCGGACGTCCTCCCGGAAGGGGAGGGAGAGCGCCTGGGGGCACTGGCGGAGATACCAGGTGTCGGCCTTGCTTCCTGCCAGGCGGGTGCAGTGGATGCGGCTCTGCTGGCCGGCCCCCACGCCGATGGCCTGACCGTTTTTTACATAGCACACGGAGTTGGACTGGGTGTATTTCAGCGTGATGAGGGCCACCAGCAGGTCCGTTTTTGCCTGGGGGGGCAGGTCCCTGCTTTGGGAGACGATGTTCGCGAGCAGCCCCTCGTGGATGGCAAAGCCGTTGCGGCCCTGCTGGAAGGTGACGCCGAAAATGTCCCGGTACTCCTGGGGAGCGGGGGTGTAGTCCGGGTCCATCTGCACCACGTTGTAATTGCCCTTTTTCTTGGCTTTCAGGATCTCCAGGGCCTCGTCGGTGTAGCCGGGGGCGATGATCCCGTCGGACACCTCCTCCCTGAGATAGCGGGCTGTGGCGGCGTCGCACACGTCGCTGAGGGCGGCCCAGTCCCCGTAGGAGCAGAGCCGGTCGGCCCCTCTGGCCCGGATATAGGCGCAGGCGATGGGGCTGAGCGCCGCGTCCCTGTCCACAAAGTAGATGGCCCGGTCCACATCGCTGAGGGGGAGGCCCACGGCGGCCCCGGCGGGGGAGACGTGCTTGAAGGAGGCGGCGGCGGGAAGGCCCGTGGCCGCCTTCAGCTCCCGCACCAGCTGCCAGGAATTGAGGGCGTCCATAAAGTTGATGTAGCCGGGCCTGCCGTTCAGCACCGTGAGGGGCAGCGCGCCCCCCTGGCCCATGAAGATGCGGGCGGGCTTTTGGTTGGGGTTGCAGCCGTATTTCAGTTCCAGCTCCTGCATGGTTTCATTTCTCCTTCCAGATAGATGTCCTGGGGGCGCTGACGGTGCGCCCGCCGAGCTTGTTGATGATGACGG
>CAJFPI010000002.1 GCA_904398675.1 uncultured Oscillospiraceae bacterium | reverse complement strand
CCATGTAGCCGATGTCCTCCAGGATGCACAGCAAGAGGAACAGCACCAGCATCTGGGGCACAAAGCCCAGCACCGCGCCCACGCCGGCCACGATGCCGTCCTGAATGAGGCCGTAGAGCCAGCTGCCCTCCGCCACATGCAGCGCACCCAGCAGCGCGTCAAACCAGCCGGGGACCCACTCGCCGAAGAGCACGTCGTTTGCCCAGTCGGTGGCGGTGGTGCCGATGGAGATGGTCCAGCCGCCCATGGAGATGGCATACACCAGGGCCATGACCACGACGAAGATGGGCAGGGCCAGGATGCGGTTGGTGACGATCTTGTCGATTTTATCCGAGACGGTAAGCCCGCCCTTGTTCTTCTTCCTGTAGCAGCTGCCGATAATGGAGGCGATCCAGCCGTAGCGCTCGCCGGTGATGATGGACTCGGCGTTGTCGTCCATCTCCTCCTCGCAGGCCTTGATGTCCTGCTCCACATGCTCCAGCTCCGCCTTGCCGATCTTCAGCTGCTCGATGACCTTGTCGTCCCGCTCGAAGATCTTGATGGCGTACCAGCGCTGCTGCTCCTCGGGGACGCTGTGGAGGAGGTACTCCTCGATGTGGGCCAGGGCGTGCTCCACAGAGCCGGAGAAGGTATGCATGGGGATGGTCTTTTCCCCGCTTTTGGCGATATCCACCGCCTTCTGGGCGGCCTCCATGACGCCGCTGCCCTTCAGGGCGGAGATCTCGCACACCGTGCAGCCCAAGGCCTCCGCCAGCTTTTGGCTGTTGATGCTGTCGCCGTTGCGGCGGACCACATCCATCATGTTGATGGCCACCACGACAGGGATGCCAAGCTCCGTGAGCTGGGTGGTTAAGTACAGGTTGCGCTCCAGGTTGGTGCCGTCCACAATGTTCAAAATCACATCCGGCCGGTCCTGCACCAGATAGTTCCGGGCCACAACCTCCTCCAGGGTATAGGGGGACAGGGAGTAGATGCCGGGCAGGTCCATGATGGCCACGTCCTTGTGGCCCTTCAGCCGTCCCTCCTTCTTCTCCACCGTCACGCCGGGCCAGTTGCCCACAAACTGGGCCGACCCGGTCAGCGCATTGAACAGCGTGGTCTTGCCGCAGTTTGGGTTGCCCGCCAACGCAATTGTAATAGGCATGATCTTTCCCTCTTTCCAGTTTCACTCAAACAAACAGATTAGTTATTCCTAACGCCTTTGCCGAAGAAACAGGCGGCTGCCCGCCTGTCCGCAAGAGCGCTATTGGACCTCGATCATCTCCGCATCCGCTTTTCTCAGGCTCAGCTCATAGCCGCGGATGTTGACCTCGATGGGGTCCCCCAGAGGGGCCACCTTCCGCACCAGGATCTCCGTACCTTTGGTGATGCCCATGTCCATGATGCGTCGGCGCACCGCGCCCTCGCCGTGGAGCTTGGACACCACAACGGTCTCACCGACCTTGATCTCCCGCAAAGTTTTCATACGCTCTCTCCTTCCATGCTGCAGACAGCTCTCAGACCATGATCTTGCAGGCCATCTCCTTGCTGATGGCTACACGGGCGTCCTTGACCTGAACGATGACGTTGCCGCTGATCTCATTGACCACGGTCACCATTGTCCCAGCCACAAAGCCCATGCTCTCCAGGAACTGCCGCACCTCTGTGCGGCCGCCGATCTGCCTGATGCACCTCTCCTCGCCGGCTTTGGCCAATGTCAGAGGCATCATACCATCCTCCCTATCGTTAGTGCACCCTAACGACCGTCTTAAAAATATTGGTTAGCTATTTCTAACCCTCGTATATATTAGCACTAACTAACCTGTTTGTCAACCACTTTTTTACTTTGCGTGAAATTTTTTTGGTGGCCCGGCGGATAATAGTACGGGTAAACCGCACGGATTGTCTGCGAAACCAGCGCCATTACCGCCGCTGCCGCCGGAAAACCGGCATTCCTGCCCCGCCTTGCAATCCCCGGTTGGCTGTGATATAATCAAGCCGCTGTTTTGCGGCAGTTTTGTTTCATTTTCTACCAAAGACGCAGCGAATGTATTTCTCTTCCCACGGAGGTTTTCCCATGTTCACCGGTTTTTGCGATCAGACTGTGGATTTTCTCTGGCAGATCCGTTTCAACAACGAGCGCCCCTGGTTCGAGGCACATAAGGCCGACTACCTCACCTATGTGCTCCAGCCTATGCGGGAGCTGGGCGCAGAGCTGTATGACTATATGGCGGAAAAATACCCCCAGCTGTGGCTCAATCTCCATGTTTCCCGGATCTATCGGGATGCCCGGCGGCTCTTCGGCCGCGGCCCCTATAAGGACCACATGTGGCTCTCCCTGCGCCATGAAAATGAGGAGTGGACCAGCCGCCCGGTGTTCTATTTCGAGATCATGCCGGAGGGGTACTCCTACGGCATGGGATTCTACAGCGCCACGCCGCAGGTCATGGAGCGGTTCCGCCGGGAGACTGCGGAGGATCCCGCCCCCCTGGAAAGGCTGGCCCGCCGCCTCGCCCGTCAGAAACTCTTCCATCTGGAGGGGGAGGAATACGCCCGGAAAAAGCCGGCCCCGTCCAAGCTCCTGGAGCCGTGGATGAGCCGCAAAAGCCTGACTGTGTGCTGCGACCTCCCCTATGACGAGGCAGCCTTTTCCCCAGCCCTGGCGGAACAGGTGCGGCAGGGCTTTGACTTCCTCGCGCCCTATTACGCCTTTTTTGCCCGGCTGTGCCAGGACACGGAGACCTGATAGAACCTGATAGAATTTACAGTTTTGTGATAACTTTCCCCATCCCACCGGGTACAATAAATCAAACGGAGTGACCGGCAAAGGAGGATTTTCCCTTGAACAAACTATCAAACGCCATCGACCGGTTCTGCATCAAGCACCCCTACTGGGGGATTCCCAATCTGATGCGCTATATCGTGATCGGCACGGTGGCCGTATATCTGCTTTACCTGCTGACAGGGTACAACATCGGCCTCTATCAACTGCTGGCCTTCTCGCCGTACCACATTCTCCACGGCCAGGTGTGGCGGCTTGTCACCTTTATTTTTCTGCCCAGCACCACCAGCCCCATCTCATTGATCCTGATGCTGTACTTCTACTACTGGATCGGCGGGACGCTGGAAAACCAGTGGGGAACGCCCAAGTTTACCATTTATTACATCAGCGGTGTGGTGCTGACCATTCTGGGGGCGGTGATCACCACCCTCATCACCGGGAACAATACGGCTCTCATGAGCACCGGCTATGTGAACCTGTCCATGTTCTTCGCTTTTGCCGCTCTCTACCCCGATGCCCAGGTGCTGCTGTTTTTCTTTATCCCCATCAAGATCAAGTGGCTGGCCTATCTGGACGCCGCCTTCTTTGTCATCAACACTGCCTCCGCCATCGGCCAGCACGACTGGGGCGGCGCCGTTACGCCGGTGATCGCGATTTTGAACTTCCTGGTGTTCTTCTGGCCTTACCTCACCGGCTCTCTCCGTCGCCAGCGGGTGCGCAGCAGCCGGCAGGCCACCCGGTTCCGGCAGACGGTCAAGGCCTCCCAGCAGGCCAAGCCCTATCATCATAAGTGCGCCGTCTGCGGCAAAACCGATACCGACTATCCCAACATGTCCTTTCGGTACTGCTCCCGCTGCGCCGGGTACCACTGCTACTGCGAGGAGCACATCTTCAACCACGTCCACTTCACTGAGGATGACGGGAACAACACACAGTAAACCGCAAGCAGCGGGGGATGGCATGCCATCCCCCGCTGCTTTCTATGCATTCCGTCCCTTGCCCAACACAGGGCGTCTGTCACCCTCTCTCCGCCGAACGCCCCTGGAGGAGCGTCTCCAGAGACGCGGACAGCTCCTGCACCTCCAGGAAAAACCGGGAGAGGTGGAACCCATCCGCCACCGCGTGGTGGATATTCATCGTCAGCGGCATCCTATATCGCTCCCCCTCCCGCTCAAACCTTCCCCAGGTCACCACTGGGGCGAGGAACCGCCCCTCGTCAAACACGTGGAGATCAAAGTGCCGATACCGTACCCAGGGCAGGCAGGACACGTCAAAGCGGTTGGGCGGCTGGTGCGCCGCAATCCCCCGCCGGTCTCTGTGGGCTGCCCGGTCAGCCATGCACCTTTTATAAAAAGTAAAAAAGTCCTCATCATATGCTGTGGCCAGCTTGATAAAGTTTCCGTCATCCCTGTGAAAATCGGCATAGGAGGGCGAGATCTGATCCCACAGGATCAGGCTGCCATCGCTGTCCCAGCCGTAGCGAAACGTGTCGTGGGCGTTCACCGCCCTGGAAACCACCCACAGCATGGCGGGATAGAACTTCAATCGCCTCGCTCTTGTGAAGGCAAGCAGCTCTGTCACGTCAATATCCGCCGTAAGGCTCATGACGATCCGCATGTTTTCTATATAGTAGGTAAAGAGGTCTCCCCTCTCCCACTTAGTCAAATCGATCCTTGTATACTTCATCGTCAAACTCCTCTGCAAGATAACGTCATAAGAGAATCATGCGTTTCATGCAAAGCCGTTTGGACGTTTTTTGCTCCATGCAGCTCACCGCCAGCCGGCTTTGCATGGAGCCTCATCAAGGCCGCGTTTCATCTGCTTGCCCCCCTTCTCTTGCCATGCAGGGATGCGGCGCCGAAATCCAGCGTGCAGCCCGCGATGCACAGCGGTTGTTGTCATTGTACCACATCCCGCCGCCCCGGACAAGGGCCGCTGGAAACGCCGCCGGCAGGCGCACAGCGGCCATCTCTTGACAATCGGCCCCGGAATGCGTATAATAGGAGGAAATTGCACAGAAAGGAACGGCGCATCGGCGTATGGACGACGCGGACACAGGAGACGGAAACCGAATCATGTTTATCCAGTTCAGGCATGGCTTACCGCAGCGCGCTGCGGGGGGCTGTGTCTTTTTGCGCGTTTTTCGGCCCATGCGCCGGTAGATCCCCCCCTGCCGGCGTGTGCCGGGACAGCAGCCTACATCTTAACTTGAATCAAAAAGGAGAGACATTTTTTTGGACAGTATCCCTCAACAGCTGCTTTTGCAGGTCATTCTCATTGCCATCAACGCCTTTTTCGCCATGACGGAAATCGCCGTCATCTCCCTGAGCAGCAACAAGCTCCGCAAGCTGGCAGAGGAGGGCGACAAAGCCGCTCCCAAGCTTCTCAAACTGGTGGAAGAGCCCTCTGCCTTCCTCTCCACCATCCAGATCGGCATTACCCTGGCCGGCTATCTGGGCAGCGCCTTCGCCGCTGAAAACTTCTCGGACTATCTGGTAAACTGGATCTATGACGATCTGGGGTTCCACGGCCTCCCCTTGGGAGCGCTCAACGCCATTTCCGTCATTTTGATTACGCTGATCCTATCCTACTTCACTCTGGTTTTCGGTGAGCTGACGCCGAAACGCATCGCCATGCAGAAACCCATGCAGGTTGCCCGGTTCTCCTGCGGCGTGGTCTCCGCCATCGCTGTCATCATGCGCCCGGTGATCTGGCTGCTCTCCATCTCCACCAACGGCATCCTCCGTCTGCTGCGGATGAAGACAGAAAAGGAGGAGGAGACTGTCACGGAGGAGGAGATCCGCATGATGGTGGATCTGGGCGAGGCCAGAGGCGCCATTGACGGCAACGAACGGGAATGGATCGACAACGTCTTCGAGTTCGGCGACGCCTCTGTCCGGGACGTAATGGTGCACGTCTCCGACATCACAGCCTTCTCCATCGACGCCTCCGACGAGGAGATCGAGCAGACCATCCGGGAGAGCGGCCTGTCCCGTTTCCCTGTCTATGAGGGGGATATCCACGGCATCCAGGGCATTTTAAACGCCCGGGAGTTCCTGCTGGACCGCCGGGGGGAACATCCCAAGCCCCTGCGGGAGCTGCTGCGGGCAGCCTACTTTGTGCCGGACACCCTGAAAGCCACCACGCTGATGCAGGATATGCGCTCAAAAAAGATCCACATTGCCATTGTGGTGGACGAGTACGGCGACACGGCGGGGCTCGTCACGATGGAGGACCTGCTGGAGGAGATCGTGGGCAATATTTATGACGAGTTTGACCCCTCCGAACCGGCGGAGATCGAACAGATCGCCCCGGACCTGTGGCGGGTCAGCGGCAGCGCCGACATCGAGGAGGTCGCGGAAGCGATGGATGTGGAACTGCCGGAGGATCTGGAGTTTGACACCCTGGGCGGTCTGGTGTTCAGCCGCCTGCACACTATTCCGCAGGACGGCACGGTGCTGGATGTGGAAGCCTATGGCCTCCATATCCATGTAGAGCAGATTGCGGAGCGCCGCATTGTGGCAGCTACTGTCCGCCGCTGCCAGCCGGAGGCGGCGGAGCCCGCATCTCAGGCCTGACCTCATTTTTAAAACAGGAAACGCATCCCGGCAGGTTGCCCCTGCCGGGATGCGCGCTTTTTCCCCGGCTGCGCAGCTGCAAGGCCCGGCTTGGAACCCCGCGGTTCATCTGCTCTGTACAAAAAGCTGCCGTCTGTGCTCACCGACCGGCCGCATCCCCATCGCATCCTCCCGCGCACTGCGGGCAGGGTGTAAGCAACGGCCAAGCAGGCATGCAGCATTTGTCCGCGCGTCCCCTTCCGGTCCGCATGCTTGGGATAATGGAGCGCGGCCGTACTGCTATGCGGTACGGCCGCGCTG
>CAJFPI010000001.1 GCA_904398675.1 uncultured Oscillospiraceae bacterium | reverse complement strand
GCCCACGGCCCGCCACAGGAAGGTGAGAATCTGGGCGGTGGTGCAGGTGGAGGCGGGGGAGAAGGTGGTGGCGCTGGTGCCGGTGGTGACGCCGTTTTCAACGGCCCACTGGATGGGGGCGTAATAGTAGTCGCTCTCCGCCACATCGGTGAATGTGGTGGCGGCAGGCTCTGTGGGATCCTCCGGCTCACCGCCCTCGGAAACACGCTGTCCTACCCAGATGTAGGCCTCACAGGTGCCCTCGACGCCCATGTAGTAGGTGCTCACCCGGTAGATGCCTGGCTCGGAGAGGGTAGCCGTGGCGCCGCTGTGGATAAAACCGACGATATAGTCGCCGTCATCGCCCTCTGCGGACTGGATCATCTCCTGGATGGTTGCAGTCTCGCCGCTGAGGTCGCCGGTGTCCCTGTCCATAACGTCCACCAGGCCGTCAAAGTAGATCACGTTGCGCTCTGTGATGGTATATACCCGGTTTTCCGCATCGTAGCTGGCCGCGTGGACATAGGCGTCGGACAGGCTGTCGGCCGTAAGCGTTACAGTCACCGGACCGTCGGCATAGTAGACGGGAACAATAAAATCACGGCCGCTGTCGTTATAATTGCTGTAGGTTACCTGGCCGTAGTCCTCCAGATCGTCAGCGGTGATGCTCATCTGGCTTTCAGAGGCGGCTACCTCTTCTGCCCGGAAGTTCTCCGTGTAGCCGGAGAGGTAGACCGTCCGATCAGCCGCAAGGGCGGTGACGGACAGGAGGCTGACCAGCATGGCAGCCGCCAAGATACGGGAGATCCACTTTTTCATCGTTTTTCTTTCTTCCTTCCTTTTTCATTTTGGGACATATGCTCCGCCGAAAAAGGGTAGAAATCTATGCAATTTTTGCCGCTGTTTTCGGCGGTGCCTTCATTGTATCGAAATTACGAAAATATTTCAAGCCCTTTATGCTCGGGGCGGCCTTGGCCGCCGCCCACCGGCAGACGGCGCAAAATAACGCCTGGTGGCATGTACCGCCTCACCGCTGAGCAGCAGCAGCGCGATGAGGTTCGGAATGGCCATCATGGCATTCAGCGTATCGGACAGGCTCCACATGAGGTTTCCGGATCCCACAGCGCCAAAAAAGCAGGTGGCAATATAAACGGCCTTGTAGGTGCGGTTCACCCAGGGACTGTTGCGGCTCAGGTATCCCCAGCACCGCTCGCCGTAGCAGCTCCAGCCCAGAATCGTGGTCAGGGAGAAGAAGAGCATGCTGACCTGCAGAACGATGCCGCCCCACTGCCCGGGGAGGACGGCGTTGAAGGCGGCCGCCGCCGCCTGGCCGCTGGAGAGAAAGGTGCCGCCGGTTTCAGCGATGGCGGCGCCCTCATATACGCCGGAGAGGATCACCGTGAGGGCAGTAATGGTGCAGATCACGATGGTATCCACAAACACTTCGAGCACGCCCCACATCCCCTGCTCCACAGGGCTTTTTGCCTCCGCCGAGGCGTGGGCCATGGGCGCGGAGCCAAGACCAGCCTCGTTGGAGAAAATCCCACGGGAAACGCCGTTCTGGATGGTCCGCATCAGGGCGTATCCCGCCGCGCCGCCGGCGGCCGCCTCCGGGGCAAAGGCGCTCTGCACGATCAGCGCCAGCGCGCCGGGAACGTCGGGGAGGCGAAGCAGCAGGACGGCAGCCCCCGCCAGGATATAGAAAACCGCCATAAAGGGGACCAGGAGGCTGGCAATGCGGCCGATGCGCTTAACGCCTCCCAGCAAAACCGCCGCCGTCACAGCCGCCAGGACGATCCCCACTGCCGCATCGGAGACAGAGCGGCCGGAGAGGGCCAGCAGGCCGTTCACCGCGCCGGAGATCTCCGTCGCCTGGGCAATGTTGCCGATGCCGAAACAGGCCACGCCGCCGAAGAGGGCGAAGGCAGCGGCCAGCCACTTCATATGGAGGCCCCTTTCGATGTAGTACATGGGGCCGCCGTAGTGGGAGCCGTCCGGCGCCGTCTGACGGTACTGCACAGCCAGCACAATTTCCACATACTTGGTGGCCATGCCGAAAAGGGCCGATACCCACATCCAGAATACCGCCCCGGGGCCGCCCAGAAAGATAGCGCCCGTAACGCCGGCGATGTTGCCAGTGCCCACGGTGCTGGCCAGGGCGGTGGAGACCGCTTCAAAGGGCGTCAGATCCCGGGACGCCTTGCTCCTGCCCCGGCCAAAGAGGCTGCCCACTGTGCGGCGGAGGATCATGGGAAACCGGCGCAGCTGAAAAAAGCCCAGGCGCATGGTCAGATACACGCCGGTTCCCAGAAGCAGGACCAGCATCGGCGGCCCCCAGACGACACGATTGACAGCGCTGTGAATGGATGTCAGAGGTGCAAGCAGCGTTTCCATAGGCGTGTTTCCTTCCTCTCATGCTCCCGCCCCGGCGGGGCCTATCCCCAGTCTATGGGCGGGAAGGGCGGAACATGCGGACAATCTTCACAGCCTGGAACGGGAGACCGGGAGAAAATTTGCAATTTCCCTATACAAAGCCCGGGGGATTCTTTATAATGGAGGAAAAAGGATCAGGAAAGGAAGGAGGAGGATCATGAAACCTCTGAGCAGGAAACTGACGTTTCAGATCCCGCTGCCCACAGAGGAGGATGCCCGCAGCGACCGGGACCGGGTGCTGGATACCCTGCGGCCGGGGTTTGGCCGCCTGGAGATGGATCTTTCTGTCACGCGGATGCTGTATCCCGCCATCCGCTCCGCCGGGGGACAGATCACCGTCACCATGCTGTGGCAGGGGGAGGCGTGGCATCTGACGCGGGTGGAGGCGGGAGATACCACCGCCTTTCACTATGGCCTGGCGGCGGACCTCGGCAGCACCAGCGTCACCATGGAGCTGGTGGACCTGAACCGGGGGACGGTGGCAGCCAGGGCCAGCCGCTATAATCTCCAGCGGGAATATGGGGACGACATCCTCACCCGGATCTTCTATGGCAAGGACGATCCGGAGCACCTTCTGCAGCTGCAGGCGGCGGCGGCGGAGACGCTGCGGCTTTTGATGGCGGAGCTCAGTGAGCGCAGCGGCGTGGATGCCAGCCAGTGCGCCGCCATGGTGCTGGCGGGGAACACCGCCATGGTCCACTTCCTCCTGGGGCTGGATGCCTTCCCCCTGTTCCACTCGCCTTATGCGCCGGTGACAGCCGCGCCGGGGTTTGTTCCGGCGGCGGAGCTGGGGCTGGAGCTGATGGGGCCGGTCTTTCTCTACCCGGCCAGGGCCAACTACATGGGCGGGGATGTGCTCAGCGGCATTGTAGCCACAGGGCTGGGACGCTCGGAGGGCATCCGCCTTTTCTTTGACATCGGCACCAACGGGGAGCTGGTGGCGGGCTGCCGGGACTTCCTGGTGGCCGGCGCGGGGGCTGCCGGGCCTGCCCTGGAGGGGGGCGTGATCCGGGGCGGCATGTGTGCCGGCCAGGGGGCGGTGGAGCACGTCTCCATTCGGGACGACGCGGTGGAGCTGGAGGTGATCGGCGGCGGTGTGGTCCGGGGGATCTGCGGCAGCGGCATCGTGGATCTCATCGCCGAGCTCTTCCTGGAGGACGTTTTGGACTTCCGCGGCAGGCTGCAGCCGGAGGCATCCAGCCGTGTGGCGGAGGTGGAGGGGGAGCTGGCCTACCGCTATGTGGACGGGGACAGGACCGCCGACGGGCGGCCCCTGTGGTTTTATGAGAGCGACATCCGCCGCTTTCTGGAGACAAAGGCCGCCGCCTGGACCATGGTCTCCTACCTGATGGAGGCCGTTGGCATGGAGTTTTCCGATGTGGAGGGGTTCGATGTGGCCGGGGCCTTCGGCACCTATATCCGCTGGCAGTCGGCGGTGACCGTCGGGCTGTACCCTGATCTTCCCAAGGAGCGGGTCCGCTGCGTGGGCAACGCCTCCCTGGAGGGGGCCCGGTGTCTGCTGCTGGAGCGCAGCCACCTGGAGGAGCTGGACAAGCTCCTCCGGCGGATGGACTATATCCAGTATGGCGCCATCCCTAATTTTGTGGAGACGATGCAGGCGGCCGCCGCCATCCCCCACCTGGACCTGGACCGCTATCCCTGCGTGCGGCAGTGGCGGGAGGAGCGGCGCAGGGCGCGGGCGCAGCAAAAGACGGATGGACAAAACACGGCCTCTTGAAAAAAGAATGATAGACAGAAAAATCTCCCGGAATCCTGCAGGATTCCGGGAGATTTTAAAAACAGAGGATTTACTGCTGCACACGGGTGCCGGTCTTGCCGGAGATGCCGTCCCGGGCCTTCTCCAGCAGGGTGATGAGGGCGGTGCGGCCGCTCTTGGACTCGGCAAACTTCACCGCGGCCTCCACCTTGGGGAGCATGGAGCCGGGGGCGAACTGGCCCTCGGCGGCGTATTTCCGCGCCTCGTCGGGGGTCATGGTGTCCAGCCACTGCTCGTTCTCCTTGCGGAAGTTGATGGCCACCTTCTCCACAGCGGTGAGAATGATGAGCATATCCGCGTCCAGCTGCTCGGCCAGAAGCTCGGAGCAGAAGTCCTTGTCGATGACGGCAGCCGCGCCCTTCAGGTGGTTTTTCTCCGTGCGGTAGACAGGGATGCCGCCGCCGCCGCAGCAGATCACCAGGTGGCCGTCCTCCATCAGAGCACGGATGGCGCCGGCCTCGATGATGTGCTGGGGCTTGGGGGAGGCCACATAGCGCCGCCAGCCCCGGCCGGCGTCCTCTTTGACGAGGTAACCGGTCTTGGCGGCATAGTCCTTGGCTTCCTCCTCGGTCATGAACTTGCCGATGGGCTTGCTGGGGTTCTCAAAGGCGGGATCCTTGGGGTCAACCTCCACCTGGGTGACGATGGTGCACACGGGGATGCTCTGGATGCCGCGGTTAAGAAGCTCCTCCCGGAAGGCGTTCTGCAGGTCATAGCCGATATAGGCCTGGCTCATGGCGCCGCAGACAGAGAGGGGGGTGAATCCCTGCTTGGGATCCTCCTTCTGCAGGGCGGCCATGGCGTTGTTGATGATGCCGACCTGGGGACCGTTGCCGTGGGCAACGATGACCTGGTTGCCGTCCTCGATGAGGTCCACAATAGCCTTGGAGGTAATCTTCACAGCCTCCGCCTGCTCCGGCAGAGTGTTGCCGAGGGCGTTGCCGCCCAGGGCAATGACGATGCGTTTACCCATTACAAATCTTCTCCTTTTGTCGTTTCAACCATGCAAAGGATAGAAAAGGAGCCGGTCCGGCTCCTTTTCTGTCTTTCTCCGGATGTTTTTAGAACGCCTTGCGCTTGTCGCCCTTCTTGTCCAGATCCAGCAGCGCGTCCACGGGGTTCTTGACCTTGCTCAGGAAGATCATGGCCGCGATGATGTAGGGCTTGTAGGAGGCCTCCTTGTACAGGGGAACGATGTAGCGGTCGAACACGCTGTTGTCAACCTCGCCCTCCTTGCAGGAGAGGCCCGTGATGTCGGCGGGCAGGCAGTGCATGTACAGCGCCTTGCCGTCGTGGGTCAGTTTCATCATCTCCTCGGTGCAGGCCCAGTCCTTGTGCTCGGCGTTCTGGGCCAGCAGGCGCTGCTCCAGCGCGTCGATGCCGGCCTTGTCGCCCTTGCGGTACAGGTTGGTGCGCTCCTCCATAGCCTTGAAGGGAGCCCAGCTCTTGGGATAGACGATGTCGGCATCCTGGAAGGCCTCGGCCATGGAGTTGACCTTCTTGAAGGAGCCGCCGGACTTCTTTGCGTTCTCAGCGGCGATCTTCTCCACCTCGGGCATGATCTCATACCCCTCGGGGTGAGCCAGAACCACGTCCATGCCGAACCGGGTGAAGAGACCGATGATGCCCTGGGGCACGCTCAGGGGCTTGCCGTAGGAGGGGCTGTAGGCCCAGGTCATGGCAACCTTCTTGCCCTTCAGGTTCTCGACGCCGCCGAAGTAGTGGATCACATGCAGCATGTCGGCCATAGCCTGGGTGGGATGGTCAACGTCGCACTGCAGGTTTACCAGCGTGGGGCGCTGCTCCAGAACGCCGTCGCTGTAGCCCTCGTCCAGAGCGTCCATGAAGGTCTTCTGATACTTGTGGCCCTCCTCGATGAACATATCATCGCGGATGCCGATGACGTCAGCCATGAAGGAGACCATGTTGGCAGTCTCGCGGACGGTCTCGCCGTGGGCGATCTGGCTGGTCTTCTCGTCCAGGTCCTGCACCTCCAGGCCCAGCATGTTGCAGGCGGAGGCGAAGGAGAAACGGGTGCGGGTGGAGTTGTCGCGGAAGATGGAGATGCCGAGACCGGAATCAAACACCTTGGTGGAGATGTTGCGCTCGCGGAGGTCCCGCAGGGCGTCGGCCACGGTGAAGACGGCGTCGATCTCATCGTCGGTCTTGTCCCAGGTCCAGTAGAAGTCGTTCTTGTACATGTTGTTGATCTTCAGGGTCTCCAGATGCTGGGCAAGTTTCACAGCTTTGCTCATTGCTATATTCTCCTTTTCATTCGATTTTATGTATCGTTTTCAACAGGCAGTCCGCGCCTCCCCCGCCTGGCGTCGGCCGGGCGGGGGAGGGGCGGCAGGGTCTTGCAGAGAGGGTTATTTAATGTCGTTGTCGGTGAGGCTCTGACGGAACTGGGTCACATCGTCGGTCTTGTTCTCGCTGTTGTAGAGGTTCACAGCGGCCACATACACGGCGGCACAGGTCACCAGATCCTGTTTCCAGGTGATCTCGTTGGGGGCATGGGCCTGGCTCTCGGCGCCGGGGCCAAAGCCGACGCAGGGGATGCCGTAACGACCCTGGATGGAGACGCCGTTGGTGGAGAAGGTCCACTTGTCGGTCAGGGGACGGCCGTCACGCAGATGCATGGCGTCATACTTGGGGTCGGCGTCCTTGTGGCCGATGCGCTTGTCCCCCCACAGGGCGTGGTGGGCGTCGATCAGGGCCTGCACATGGGCGGCGG